>NZ_KV811109.1:0-15633 GCF_001813005.1 Streptococcus sp. HMSC062H02 | reverse complement strand
GAAATACTAAAATCTGAAAGTGCAAAGTTAGTATTGCAGAAGAATAACTTTGTAACGGTTGCTTCTGATGAAGTAGAAGTTTATGATGTGGATAATCTTCCTAAAGATGTAGTGATCGAGTTGAATTATTTTGCCTTTGATATGATAAATCAAGTAAGAAGGCAAATGGGAACTCCTGAATTAACTCTTGCTCAATCGTCTATTGATTTTGCTAGTAAACTTTCTGTTAAGGTAAAGGAAGCTAATAGAGGAATTTCGGATTGGCACTATGTGAAGGGAATCAATGAGGTTGCTAGAGAATACGGATTGCCTACTTCTAGTAAGGAAGATGAAGAAAAAGAGTATGGTTATCAATATTATGAAAATAGTGTAGGGTATTCTTCGGGTTCGAAACAATCTACTAAAGCTGAATTAAAGCGTGCTATCTATGATGGAATTTTAAGATTTCTTTATGATGGTGATGAATTTCTTCATGCCAATTCTATTTCAGGTTTAAATTGGGGTGAACCTAGTAAGGTTGAATATTTTGGATTTTCAATGAATCTGTTGAAAGATGGTACAGAAATGAGTTTTATCACTGTTTCTGATGATCAACTTTCAAAATCAACTAAGAAGAATTTTAGTACAAAAACTCCTGCGAATACTGCAGAAAGTAACAGAAAGTCAATTCTTGGAAAGAAAGAAAAAGAGTTGGAATCTGAAAAAGGTAAGCTGGAAAAATTACAAGTTTCTTATAAAGAATATGAAAAGATTTCTAAGGAAATTGATAGGTTAAATGAAGAGGAAGAAAAAGAAAAGGAGAGAATAAGAAAGGAGGAACAGAATAAGAAGAATTCTGCTAGTATGAAATCTTCTCAATCGACACAAAAACAGGATAAACCAAAAACGAATGCTTCATCACCGAAACAGGGGAATTCATCTGTTAGTAAGAATGGTTGGTTAAAAGAGAATGGTTCTTGGTATTTTTATAATGCTGGCAAACGTTTGACTAATACATGGCAAGGTTCATATTATTTGAAGTCAGATGGTAGAATGGCTGAGAGTGAGTGGGTATATGATCCATCTTATAAAGCATGGTACTATTTGAATGAGAACGGTATTTATGTTAAAAATATATGGCAAGGTTCATATTATTTGAAGTCAGATGGAAAGATGGCAGATAAAGAATGGGTTTATGATTCATATTATGGCTCATGGTTCTATTTGAAGTCAGGTGGAGATTATGTCAATCATCAATGGTTGAAGATTGATGGTGTATGGTATTATTTTAAGAGTGGTGGCTATATGGTAAGCAATGCTTGGCAGGGTAGCTATTATCTCAAATCTAGTGGTGCTATGGCTGTGAATGAATGGGTTTATGATTCATATTATGGTTCATGGTATTATTTGAAATCTGATGGTTCTTATGCTCGTAATGAAATTGTTCAAGGTAAATATCGTGTGGACTATTCAGGGAAATGGGTTTGATTTAGGTAAAAGTCAGTTTGAAACTGGCTTTTTTTGTTTGTAGAAAAGGAGAAAAAAGATGATTTTAATTGTGTTTAAGCGATCTCGTTCACCATCTTAAAAATGAGGTTAGAAAAAAATAAGATAATGATTTAAAAAAAGGAGAAATATTATTTAATGTTAAAATCACAAGAATTTAAAACTTATGGTTCAATCCGTAAGACAAAAGTAGCTGGTGCATGTGGAGTTATTCTTGCACTTGCAATGTTGGGTATGGTAGTTAATGGTACTGTATCGGCTGATGAAGTTTCAACTGATAAACCTGTTGCTGTTGAGAAGAAAAGTGAGGTAGATGTTCCTATTTCTCATGATTCTCTTGATAAAGCTGTAAAAGAAGCGAAAGAAGTTGGTGTCAAGGTAGAAGTTGTCGCTGTTCAGGATAAAGGAGTTGCAACTTCTGAAACTGTTGCAGAAAAGCAAAAAGAAATTGAAGCTGATTATGTGAAGCAGGAAAAAGAAGTTGAAAAAGCAACTGCTGACTACACAAACGCTAAAACTAACAATGAAGCCGAGCGTAAGGCGATTGAAGCAGAAAATAAGCGTATCGCAAAGGATAACGCTGAAAAAGAAGCTACTTACAATAAAGCTGTGGCAGATCAAAAAGCCTTTAATGAACAGGTAGAAAAAGAAAATGCTGATCTTAAATCTCAGTATGACAAGAAGCTGGAAACATATAATAAAGAATTAGCTGTTTATAATAAGCAGAAAGAAGAACTTGCTAAGAAAGGTTTGAAAGCTGAAAAACCTAATGTTAAGATTTATGGTGATTATGACGAAAGCCAACGTGGTAGTGTAAACTATTATAAGAAATTTACTGCTTCTTTTGAAGGTGTTGAAGGTTTACTGAAGGTTAAAGATTATATTGGTTTGCATAGTGATACAACTATTACTGGTAGTCGTGCTGATTTAATTAAAAATCCTTCTGGTTATTTTGGTCAAATTTATAACCCTAAGAAGGGAGATTCTTTTACATTACATAATGTAGCTGAAAATGAAAAAGGTGAGAAAATCTCTGCTCGTTTCACATTTAATGATGTTGAGGCTGAATGGCAGGAAAATGGAAAGCCTTTATCAACTACAAAAATCACGATTCATAAGCTAGATAATAGTGGTTCTATGAATTTTGTTTATGGAAACTTAGTTCAATTTAATACTAAGATTGAGTTTTATCTTGAAAAAGATAATAAGAAAGTAACTCTTGCTGTTGTTTCTATGTTTAATGATGTTGACTATGGACAAGAGTTGAATTTGACTTATGAAGATGGTACAGAAGGTATTGTTTTGAATCCTGATGGTTCTGATGTGAAGAAGGTTAAGCGTGATGGCAAGGATTTTTATAAGGGTGAATATAAAACTCCTTGGACTTCTGATGTACCTGAATTGGGAGTAAAGGCTGGAGATCTTGGATATGCTAATGTAAAAGATGAAGCTGATATTCCTCGTGGTTCTATTTTATCTGTTGGATATGGTTCTACTTTGAATTTTGTTTACCATAATGGTGAAGGAGTTCATTCAGCTAAAAAAGTTGAATTGGAACGGAAATGGGCTTATGATAAGGCAAGAGCAGAAGGGAAAGATTTACCTTCTGATGAAGAAATTTTTAGTGGAAATGGTTGGGCTGTAGGAATTTTTGGTAAGGCAAGTGCTACTGTACCAATTAATGTTTTGAAAAAGCCACCTGTTAAGCCTGTATTGAAAGAAAAGGACACTAAAGAAATTCCAAAACCAAAATTGGAAAAACCAAAAGAATTGCCTGAACGGCCAAAAGCGCCTACAGTAAAAGTGAACTATTCACGCTTGCGTGTGAAACCATCAACTCCAAAACCTGTTAAGGCTATTGTTGATACATACGGACATAATATTGATGGTGCTAATACATTTGATAAGAATGTAAAATTTAGTTTGACAACTGACTACAAACCATATTCAACGTTTACTGCTGATTCAAAAAATGTAGCTAAAACATGGGCTATGGTTGATGATGTTCAAGATGGTGCATATCAAGTAGATGAAAGTAAAATCACTATGAAGGATTCTGCAGGTAAAAATGTTAAGGATTTGTTCAAGATGTACCATGTTTTGTCGGATAAAGAACGTACACAAGAAATTCAAAACATTTTGAAGGAAGCTGGTTTGAATCCAAAAGGTGAGTTCTATATGTTTGTAGCGAAAGATTCTGCTTCATTCTATAAGAACTATGTAAAACAAGCTAAGAATATCACGATTGATCTCCCTGCTCGTTTGCTTGTTAAGAAGGCTGAGTTGGTGAAAAATGACTTTTATCAAGTTGATTATGGAAATAGCTATATTTCTAACTTGGTAACTGTTCAAGTTCCTGATGTGAAGCCAGAGAAGCATGCACTTGATAAAACAGGTAAAAATGTTCTCGATGGTAAAGAGGTGCTGGTAGGAGAGTTCATTCAATATCTTCTTGATGGTGTCACTGTTCCTACAAAACATGATACACTTTATCAGTATGATGGTATTGATAAGTTAGATGTGAAGCATGATCGCTATACTGGTAGCTGGAAGGGTATCATTCGTGGTACAGAATATGTAGCAGGAAAAGATATGGTGTTACCATATGATGTAGTTCTTTCTGATGGAAAAGTTGTTAAGGCTGGAGATAAGATTGCTAAAGGCTCTGTCTATGCCTTCCAATTCGAGTTTGACCAAAGTACAAATTCTGAGTTCATCAGGAAGATTGTTAAAGTTTTCTGGAATGAAAAAGACGGTAAGTGGGCTTATACCATTGATAAAGAGTTCTTGAACTCTCTTGGAGTACAAGGAACGTTTGACGCTGATTTTTATATCGAAGTTGAACGTATAGCAAGTGGTGATGTTGAGAATACGTTTGTTAATATTGTCAATGGTCAAGAAATGGAAGCGAGAGTCACAACTCATACTCCTGAACCTTTAAAACCACAAGAACCTAAAAAACCTTCATTTCCGAATACTGGAACAGCTTCTAGTATGCTTGGATTTGTTGGTACTGGTATCTTGTCTATGCTAGGTTTAGTGGGTGTGAAGCGTAAGAAAGATTAAGAATGTTGTCTATAGGACGGTAAGTATACAGGAATTATCGTCCTTTTATTTTTAAAAAAAGAAAAAATGTAAATAGAAAAGGAAATTGAAAAAATGGCAAAAATTAAAAAACTCCCTGTGGGATTGAATGTGATTGGTACTAAAGTTGTTGTTAGTCCAAAATTTCGTGAAGTAGTAAATGGTTCGTATGATGATTTTGTACCTTTCCGAGAATTTGAGATTTCAGGGGAAAATCAAAGTACGGTAACTATTCGTGTATATGGATTGGCTAATTCTGATGTTCCAAAAACAAGAGGTCTTACATTTGTTAAGTCTGTTTCAGGGCTTAATATGGTGACACGTTTGGTTGGTACAAAAGAAGAGATTCAATTTGAAGCAACTGAATTGCGTTTTGAGAAATAAATTATAGAAAATAGGAGAAAAAAATAATGGCTTTTAGTATTCGTAAATTTAATAATGCAGAAATCCCTGTAAATGCAAAAGAATTGCTTGGTAAACTGGTATTTATCAGTTTTATTGAAAACTTTAAAATGGTAGATGGTTCGCCTGTTGATTATCCAACGCATGCAGAAGTTTTCTCAGATAAGATGCAAGAAATTATTCCAATTAAATTGGAAGAAGGTATCTCTGTAGAAGATATTTCTATGATGTCTGAAGTTGAACTTGTTGGTGATGCCACAATTTGGATTTATGATGATACATATACAATTTCACGTGGAAATAACAATGTTTCTGAGGTCAAAGGCCATGCTTTTGCTTTGCGTGCTGAAAATGTTAAGCGTGTAGGTTCTGGTCAAGCAAAACAGGAACAGAAGCATGATCAAAAACCTGAGCAAAAACAGGAACATAAGGGATAATTTTTAAAGGAGAAAAGATATGAGTTTGTTTCCTGCATATCGTGGAATTAAGATTAAACCTTATATGGTGAATCTAAGGTACTATATCTTTTCTTTTTTCTTTTTGTTGTTTAGTCCTATACTAGCTTTTTTTGTTTATTCCAATTTTGAGAAAATTAAGAATGTAGATATTCTTTCTATTGTTGTTTCAGTAGTTATGCTGATGTTGATAATTGGTTTAAGTGTTTATTTGACTTGGTTATCACAAGAAAGAGTATTCTTTTTTCAAAAGATAGAAAGACTTGCTAAACTAGCTTTCTTTCTTAAAGAGAATGGATATACATATACAAAAAAAGTTAAAACTGAATCAGGAACAGTTGATAAGGTTACATTTCCAACGGTTTATTTGAAACAGAATCGCTATGATTTGGAAGTTGCGTTTAAAATGGCTGGAAACAAGTTTCAGGATAAGTTCAAGAAGATTGGTGGTGATTTAGAAACCACTTTCTTCATGGACTTTATGGAAGTTCAGGACGATATAAAGTTTAAAACCTACAAACTAGCTTATTCTGCTTTCTTAAATCGAATCAAGGTAACTGATGTGGAGTTTTCTGATAATGGTATTCAGTTGATGAAAAATCTATATTGGAATCCTATTGATGATCCTCATTTGCTGGTAGTTGGTGGTACTGGTGGTGGTAAGACTGTTCTATTAAGGACATTGATTCGAGCTTTGGCAAAAGAAGGTGTAGTAGATATTGGTGATCCAAAACAAGCTGACTTTGTGACAATGGCTGAACAGAAGGCTTTTGAAGGTAGAATTGCTTATAATGCAGAAGATGTAGTAGCTATGATTGAAAGAGGAGTAGATATTATGTTTTCACGATATGCTTATATTCGTCAAAAACGTGCTGAGAATGGCGATAAGGATATGAAGAAGTTCTATGAGTATGGTCTTGAACCTTATTTTTTGGTTTGTGATGAATATAACGCTTTGTGTGCTATGCTTGATTTTCAAACTAGGCAGCGTTTAGACAATGCTATGGGTCAATTTTTATTCCTTGGAAGGCAAGCTGGTTGTTTTGGAATAATTGCTATGCAGAAGCCTGCAAGGGAAGATTTAGGTTCAAAATTGCAAGCTAATATAAATTTCCGTATTTCTGTTGGACGATTGGACGAAATCAGTTATGATTTAACGTTTGGAGAAGTCAATAAAAATAAGGAATTTAAGTATGTGAAGTTTGTAGGTGGTAAGCGTGTCTATGGTCGTGGGTATGCTAGCGTATATGGAGAAGTCGCAAGAGAATTTTATTCTCCATTGCTTGAAAAGAAATTCTCATTTTATGATGAATATGAGAAGATTGAACGACGAGATAATCCTTTCAATCCTTTGGAAAATCCTGATGCTGTATTATCAGAAGAAGAAAAAGAAAATCTTCAAGCTGAAATGGAAGCACAAGAGGAATTGCAAAAAGGGGAAGTCAAAAAGGCTAGTCCTGAATTGATCCAGGAGTTGATGTCTAGTAAACAAAAAGAAAGTGGAAATGATTTAGTAAGAACGTTTGCGTTTTCTAAAGAAATTGGTGTGTCTGCTGGTTCAATGAAGAATTTGGTAGATAAGTTAGATGGTATTTTGGAATTTGAAAAGGAAGATAATGTAGTGTACTTGAATGAGGTTCAAAGAAATATCATAAAGGATTTGTTTGAATTGAAACAGAATACAACCCAAAATTGGAGTGAGATTTTGGAAGATTTTCCTTTTGATGAATATGGTTTTTAGTTAGTTGTGAGGGGATTTTCCCCTCTTTTTTTGGTTACTGTGCTAGTTGGTGCAATCCAGCTTGCTAGTAGCTAGTAGCAGGAGCGAGGAAGCGAGTGCGACGAGCGACTGCGTGTACTAGCGTGTACTAGCAGGCTGGATTGTGCGAATTAACCCCCTATGACTAATAGGGGGGTAGAAGATGTGCGTAGAAGCATAAAGCCTTGATAATACTGACTTTTTGGGCTTAAAAAATGCAACACTATTGAAAAGTAAGGAGAAATATGGAATTCGAGAATCTAAGTAAGGTACAAAAGATGTACGCTTTTTCAGATCAAGAAATGTCTAACTATTTAGAAATAGATAGAGCAACATTGTATAGATGGAAAGAAGCTGGTGAGATTCCTGAGTCTTATGACTCTAAAGTGAATGCGTTGATAGCTTTTAAGGAAGGTGTGCGAGATAGTGGATTTTCTTTGGAAGGAAAAGTTGACTATGTCAAGGTAACGTTTAAAACACAAGATTATATAGATGTGATAGCGAAGGTGTTATGTCTCCAAAATAAGCCTTTTCTTGAAGAAGAAAAGGGTGGTTCAGGATATGATACAAAATATACTTTTCAAAATATCAATGTTTTCATTTCAAAGAAAAGGGAAGATATGGGCTGTATGATTGAGTTGAAAGGTCAAGCATGTAGACAATATGAGTGGTATTTTGAAAATGAGCAGAAGTCAAATTGGAGGGATTTTTTTATTCGTTGCTTTGAGTATGAGCGTACTATTTCACAAGGTGAAGGGAAATTCATGAATATTCCTCGGCTTGATATAGCGCTAGATGAAAAGTATAACGAAAAGGGCAATTTTGAACTTGGTAAGCTGGTTGACCTTTGGGATAGTGGTTTGGTTGAAAGTCGATTGACAATGAAGCAGATTGAAGATAATGGTCAATATGGAAAAGCAAAAACGATTTACTTTGGTTCAAGGCAATCTGCATATCATTTCTGTTTTTATCAAAAAGATATTGAGCAGGCAAAGAAACTTGGTCTTGATATAGATTTGATTCATTCGTCATTGAAATTCAAAAATCGTTATGAAGTAAGAATGTGTGATGATGTCGCTTTGGAATTTGTTAGAAAATCGTTGAATGAAAAAATTGATATGGCTAGGCTTGCTGTATGGGTGATAAACAGTAAGATAAAAGTCTTTGAAAGAATGAATGGCGATAAAGTTTTGAATCGTGAGTGGTATTCTCTTTTAGGTGAAGTTGATAAGATTGGTTTTTCAACCTCACCTGTAGAAACTGGTTTTTTTGATAAACAGTATAGGTGGTTGAATGAAAATGTATCAGGTGTGACTGCTTTAATAAAAAAGTGGGAGAATATCACTGGTGATAATAAGCTAAAGAAGATTCTTTTTGATGGAGAAATAAGTGATAAAAACTGGAAAAAATTGGAGCAAGCGAGGGTAGCTTATGAGAAAAATCTACAAGAAAGTAGGTACTGATTCTGTAGTAGTAAATAACAGTAACTTGGTATGTTCAACTGATCGTGGGCTAAAATCAATTAGTCACTATTTACCTTCTTTTGAAGGGAATGAAAATCTAACAGTTATACCTATAGAATCTGAGCGAATGTTTTTGCCTTATTTTAAGGACTATGTGATTGACTGGTCAAGAATGCCTGATGAAGTGAATGCGATTCTTGATATTAAGAAGAAGGCAGATTGAGAGGACAGTATATGAAAGATAAGGAGAAAGAGCCTGTTGGTAGTTTATTAACGAAGAATGTCTTAGGAGTTGAAGATAATGAATCAGTAGGGATTCTTGAAGGGTGTTTGATTTTGTTACTGGGTTTGATTTTAGTTATACTACTTTTTACTATGCTTATAGCAAAATGGAGCCCTTTTGATTTATTTGTGTGAGGTTTAGTTATGAGTAAGAAAAAAATCACTGATGAAAAATTGAGAAAGTTAGTTTTTTTAATTCCTGCTCGGTATTTCTATGAAGGAGTTGTGACAAGTGATAAAGCTAGGAATTATCAAGATTATATAGATATTCAATGTCAAACCTTTAGAAAGACTAAAAATCGTAAAGACTGGCAAGAGGTAAAAAGACTTACCAAAGAGTATGAGGATTTTTTAGCAAACGAAGTAGATATTAAGCGAAAGTTGCTGCTGTTTGGGTTGATGAAACGTGATCAGAAAGAAAGACAAAGTATGTATTTGTTGCTGGTTAAGAAATATCATTTAGAAAGATGGACTTAAAAATGGGTAAAATTGTTAAGATGATTTTTAAAATCATACAATATCTGATTTTAAACTCTATTTTAGGATTGGCTGTATCTGTACTTTTTTATGTACTGATAGGGAGTGTGAGATTTTCTATTATGATATTTATTTTGTTTTTTATAGGAGGGTTAGTTTTTGAATGAAAATTAAAAAACGTTCACCAGCTTAGTTGCTGGATAATGAAAAAAATAAAGAAAAAATGAGGTATAAAAAATGGCATTACAAGGAAAAGATAAACAAGTTATTGAACTGTCGAATGAACTTGCTAAAAAATTGAAGTCAAAAGAATTTGATTTAGCTTGGAAGCATGCTGGTGAATTGAGTTCGCTTCTTAAAAATGATGAAGAATTGCAACTACCGTATCAGGTTATTGAGTGTATCAAGCGTGATTTGAGTAGTTACTATGATATGAACAAACAACTTAACAAGGTAACAACTCGTGCTTTTGCGATTGGTAGTAGCTTTGAGCGTTCAGCTTCAATTTAATTGAAATGATGAAGGAAGTCAAGTTTGGCTTCCTTTTTTTCTTTTTGAAAGGAGAAAAAATGAGTATTAAAGTTATTTATGATAGTTATTCTGATATTTGTGGAAATTACGCTTATGGAAAAAATTCCTTGATGAACCTGAGAAGATTATTGAGCGTTTAAATGAACATTTTGACGGTGTGGAGTTTGGACAATTTGATGGTTGCAATCCTGACAATGTGTATATCAATTCATTTACAGAAGTTGATACGCAGGAAGCATTAATTGATTTTGCTGGTATTCTGAATCATGGAGAATATGAGCAGTTAGTCAATGAAGATCGCTTGTCTGCTTATTTAGAAGAACACGAAGAAGAAATTGCTAGTCGTCTAGGTGATTCTTATGTCTTTTTAGGTCGTGAGGGCGATAGCTGGTACTTTTTGCAATAAAGAGTAGTAGGTGTTGAATATGGCTTCAAGAGTGTTGATTAAGAATCCAAAGAATGTAAGGCAGGCTTGGTTTAGCTTGCCCTTATATTTTGGAAAGTTATCTCAAATTGGTTTGACTGGCTCTTATGATGAACAGATTGAAATTGTTGATTATGAGGGTTCAGGATTTATTGGTTATGGTCTATTTAGTGTTGCTGACTTGGAACAGTTAAATAGACAGGTGGAAGGTTGATTAAGGAAGGAGAAAACAAAAAAATGGATTTAATGGCTTTGGTTGTTTATAAAGGAGTCGCTTGTCGTGTCCTGCTTCCAATTTCTAGTGAAGAAGTTGCTGAACGTTTTGGCTATGAAGGTGAAGAAATTGAGGTAACTATTGATTCGATTGAATCTTTACCTACCTTAGATTGTGAAGGCTTGACTTTAGATTTAGCGAATGATCTTGCTAAAAGATTGGAAAATGTAGAAGAAAATTTAGTCCTTACATTTATTGAATGTAAAAAATCTAATGCACTTTCCTTATTAAATGCTGATTTTGAAGGTTGTTGGCTATACCCTGATGTTAATACTTATTATGAGTTAGGAAAACATACTGTTGAAGAAGATGATTTCAATTATTCGATTGAAACATTAAAACGGTATTTTGATTATGAGAAGTTTGGTCGTGCTGTTAGTCTTTCAGAAGGTGGTAGCTTTACTGGTAGAGGTTACTTTGTTTCAAAATGATAGCGAATATAAGAGTTTTAAGAGAAGGAAATTTTGAATTTCTCTGTGAGCTGGATATTATGAGATTTACTCAAGAGCAGATTCTTGAAAGAATGAATGAAAGAGGGATTGATAAAGGTAACTTTCTTATTTGTGGTATTACAGATTGGGAAGTTGATAAAATCATGTCGCTTGAAGAGGTTTACTTGCTGAAAAAAGCTGTACTGGAGTTGTATGATGGCGACGAGTTCATTGTGAAATTTCAGTTGCAGCGTTATGTGCCTGTAACTCAAATTGCAACTACATATTATAGATTTTGTTCTAAAGATGAAGTTAAGACAATGGTTGAGTTGACAAAAGAGTTAGATTATGAATCAGTTATAAATTACTTTTTTAGATGTGGAAGCTGGGTGACGGTGTTTCAGGGATTCATAGATCAAGGAGAAATTTTAAATACTCCTGTTGGATTTTATAGAAAGATTGTTCTTTAAATTTTAAAAAAAAAGGAAGGAAATATATTGAGAAATTTTGAGTTGAAAAAACCACGAAAAGAAAAACAAAAGCAAGTCAAAATGAAGAAGATAAGTCAAAAGAGATCGAATCAGATTTTTTTATTTGGCTTGGCTTTTTTTCTTTTTCTCTGTGGTTTAACAATGTTTATTTCAATCAAAAGTGCTGTTAAGGTAAATGAAAGATTATCGAATACAGCAGTTGTTGAAACAAAAAAAGAAACTGACCGTAAGTTGGAACAGTTTTTAGATGGATATGTAGCAAGATATTTTACCTATAATTCACAAGCTGGTTCGTCTGATGATGATGTTTCAAAACTGAATAACTATTATGGTAGTGTTCCTGATGTGAAGAATCAAGGGCAGTTGAAACAAGAAATGTCAGTAGTTAGTGCAAGAATGCTGACAGCGAAAGATGGTGTGGCTGTTTATCGTGTTATTTATGATACGAAGAAAGATGATAAAAGTCAGCGTGTAGGGATTGAATTTTCGATTCCATACGGTGAAAAAGATGGTAAATATTATGTAGCTGGTTTGCCCTGGTTCTCACCTGTGAGTGATTTTAAAGCTGACGGAGTAGAAAAGGATAGTATGGTCTCTTTGGTTGCTAAAGATGATTTAGAAGAAGGAAAACGCAAGAAATTGATTTCTTTCTTGGAACTATTCTTTAAGAACTATACGACAAGTCAAGCAAACCTAGACTTGATTTCAAAAGATATTAAGTCTATTGGTGGTGCTTCATTTAAGAGTTTAGATTATACCTACTTTAAAGAAAAAGATGGTAAGATTCTTGCTTATGTGCAAGTGACCTTTGAAGTTGCAGGTACAACTCATAGTGAGAACTTTAGCTTTGAATTACGAGAAGATAAAGATAGCTTTTTCGTAGAAAAAATGGATCATACAATTCCATTAGATTATAACAAGAAAGATGATGAAGGAGAATAAAATAAATGGCATTATTTCAATTTTTAGTAGCAAAACTCGGTATTCCAGCAGTAGCATTTTTTGCTGGTACAAAAGCATTGAAGGCATGGAAGGATCAAAAATTGGGAACTATTTTTGTGACAGTTATGATTGCTGGTTTTATTATTTACTTTTTAGACAATCCTGAAACTGTATTGAAGGCTACTGGCTCGCTTTGGTCTAAACTTGTAGAAGTGTTTAAGTAGGTTTTGAATGGAAAGAAAAGACAAAAAGTTATATGTCTATACGACAGCATTTAGACAGCCTGTATGGGTTCATAAATTGAATGATGATTATAGTTTGCCCTTTGCTGTTAAGATGTCAGCGATTGTCTATTGCCTAGTGATTCTAGTCATTGTATGGTTTTTGCTAGGCTTTATTCCTTCCTTGGATTGGGGTTGGCGATTTATGGGTTCTTTATTTGCTGGTTGGCGATTTGGGAACTTGCTGGCTGATTACAAACTAGATGGGAAAACACTATTTCGATTCATCTATGAATATTTGATTTTTTGGAAGGAATACGATAGTCAAAGAAAGGAAATATATATTTGTAAAGGAATTAAACATGAGAAAGTGAGAATGATTAAGCGTGGAATTAACGAATAATATTTGGTCAATCGCTGATGGTTTGATTCTGCTGAAAGATGGAACGGTTTTGTCCGTATTTGAAGTTGAATCACAAATTGTTAATACGATTGAAGATAATAAGAAAGAGACAAGCAAAGATTTAGTCTATAATTGTTTGGCTAGTCTGCATGAGTATAATGATGTAAGTATTTATAGCTTGCATATTGATTTAGAACTGGCTAAGAAGATTTCTTTATTGGCGCAAGATATTGAGCAAGGTCAAGGGACAAGCCCTTTAGGAAACTATGTGATTTCTACAATGAAGTCACGTTTGGAAGAAGAAGTAAGCTATCTTTTTGAATATAAGCATTATATTGTAGTTCCTTTGAAGTCGGTCAATGTGACCTCTGATTTCAAACTGACGATTGAACAGACGATTTCAACCTATCGTAAAAATGTGCTGAAGATGGCTGGTTTTGAAGAACTACCAAAAATTGATTGGTGGAAAACATGGCAAAATCAGAAAGATATGGTTCAGACGAAACTTCATGTTTTGAATGTGAAGGAAGTTGCGAAAGCAGACTTGGAATTGTTGAATCGACTTCATTTTCTTGGTGGTCAATACTATGATAAAGAAAGTGAGTTGATTGCACTTGAAAATTCTATTGAGAATGTAGATGAAACGATTATTGAGGTTGTTGACGGAAACGCTTTGAAGTTGACCAATGGTCAAGAAACTAGCTATGTGGCGACAATACCTGTTGTTTCTTATCCTAAAAATGTATCTTATCTTCATCTACAAGAGGAACTTCAAAATCTTGAATTTCCTGTAGATAGTGTATATAAGATTCGATTTTCTACTCAAAAAGGTTTCTTCTCTTTGTTTTCAAGAGCAAGAAATAAGCGTAAGAATCTTGGAAATACAGTTGAGGAAACAGCAGAAAATGATGATGTTCAAAAGATTGAAGTTTTGGAAAGCCATCAGTTATTGGAAGATTTTCAAGAGAAACATGATAATAAAGAATTGATGATTACCTATCTTCATACCTTGACGATTACAGCAGACAGTTTAGAAGAATTGAATCTTAAATTTGATATTCTGTTTGCACGTTTGAAAGAGTTGGAAGTAGAAGTTGTCAAGGCTGTTGCTGATCGAATCTATTTGTTCTATAAGAGTAGATTGACAGAAATTCTTGATAACGGAAGGGAATCATTCCTTCAATATGGAAGCCTACGTGGATTGTGTGAGAATCTGATGTTTACAACGAAGAAGGTTGGAACAGAAATTGGTTTTCCTATTGGTCGAGTGGATAACGAGATTTCCTCATGGTATGGAGATTTTCAGAAGGCTCTTGATTCAAGTACCAATGTTGTATTTTCAAACTTGTTACAAGCTAATAAGGTTGGTATAAAGGGGAAAGAAACAAGCAATCCACATACAGCTATAACTGGTTCTACAGGGAATGGTAAGTCATTCTTGACGAAGTTACTATTTACTTATCATTCGTTATTGAAAACAAAAGTTTTGTATATTGATCCAAAAGCAGAAATGAAAAGACAATATCAAGCTGTGCTTTCAAAATTAGAAGCAGAAGGTAAATTTGAGGAATTGCAGGACTATATTAAGTCAATCAACTTTGTTACTTTGGATATGAAAGATAAGAAGAATCAAGGTGTACTTGATCCATTCTCATTCTTACAAGATGAAGCAGAATTGACTGAGTTAGCGACTGTACTTGTTGGTTCTGTATTGGATAAAGATACCTATATCAAGGTTCAACCTTATCTGCTAGATTCGATTGATAAAGTGCTTGAACGTAGAAAAGCTGGTGAGAAAGTCGGTATGTTACAAGTCTTTGATGAATTGGAGAAAAATTCAAAAGAAGAAGTTGAGACTGCTGGATATTTCCTTAAACGGATTTCAAGAAATTCTTTGTTGTCACTTTGTTTTTCTGATGGTAGTCAAAATGTTCTGAAGGTTGATAATAAAATTACAATCGTTGAAATTACAGGTTTGGATATGCCAAAAGGAACTGATAAAGATGAAATGACTGAAACACAATTACGTAGTCTGACAGTTATGTATTCTTTGACCTACTTCTGTGCGATTTTTGGTGAACGTGAAAAAGATAAGGAAACAATGTTATTCCTTGATGAAGCATGGCAGATTATGTCAACTCCTGCTGGACGACAAGTAGTGAATCGCATTAAGCGTACTGGACGATCATTCAATAATTTCCTAGTGCTGGTTACTCAGTCTGTAAAAGACTTGAAAACAAGTGAAGATGGAACTGGTTTTGGTACGGTATTTGCTTTCCCTGAAAATTCTGAAACAGGGGCTATCTTGGAACACCTACGAGTGGAAGATGATGAATTGTCACGTGCTTGGCTTGAAAATCAAACAATGGGGCAATGTATTTACTATGATACATTTGGACGTAAGGAACGAATTACAGTAGATGGTACAATATATCCTGAATTGATGGAGTTGTTTGAAACAGTAGAAACAGAATTGGTTGCAGTTTAAAGGGGGAAATATGAAAAAAAA
>NZ_KV811108.1:0-817 GCF_001813005.1 Streptococcus sp. HMSC062H02 | reverse complement strand
TTTTGACCAGCTGTCTTCACTCGGCGAACACCTTCAGCTAAGAGTGCATTTTCAACCTCACGAGTCCGGAAGGCAACTTCTTCAGTTTTGGTTACTTCCTTAGTCGTTACAACTGCTTTTGAACCGGTATAAGTAATCTTGTTTTTGGCTGCTTTCTTGGTCTTGCGTGAAACTTCTTTACGAGATTTTTCAACACCATCCACTTTTGTCACTTCATAAGTGACTTCATCGATACCTTCTTCACCTTCTTCAACACGCGTTTGGCCTTTATCCAGTACTGGGTCTACTCTCGTTTCTTCTTTGAAAGCAACTTTTTCCTCTACAGTCACTGTTTCTTTGGTTTCTACACCTGTTTTCTTAGTTCCAACTTCGATGATTTCTTCTACTGGTTCTTTGGTAACTTTCTCGCTTTTCTTAGTACGAGCTGTTTCTTTACCATCTGTCAGTGTGATATCCCAAGTAATGGTCTTAGTACCTTTAACACCCGCTTGTTTCACGTTGCGAGTACCTTCTGCAAGATCGGCATTGTTTTCGGTACGAGATGCATAAGGAATCTCTTCTGTTGTAGTGATTTCTTGATGCTCAACTTTTGGTTCCGCTGGTTGTTCTGTCTTACCAGCCAACAAAGCTTCAACCTTGGCTTTCAACTCATTGTAGCGAGCTTCATATGCCACAAAACCTTTTTGACCTTCTGGACTCTTCATTGCCTTCTTTGCGGTAGGAAGGTAGTTAGTAGCTTCCGACAAACTATCTTCTAATCCAGTTTTGTTGTCTTCATCATTAGGATTAGCTTTATAGTCAGCGATGAAAGCCTCTA
>NZ_KV811107.1:0-217 GCF_001813005.1 Streptococcus sp. HMSC062H02 | reverse complement strand
AGCGTCGAAATAGAGAGTATGAAGTTAGTTTGGTTGAAACTTTAAAAGATAGTTATGAGGGTATTGAAGAAATTAGATTTTCTAATGCAAACTACACAAATCCTCCAGGAAGTTGGACTTGCGTAGTTGAACTATATTTTAATGAGAGAAGCATAAAATATAAAATTAATTATTCAAAAAAAGATAAACGTATTTCTGATGTATCTTTAGAGAGAGA
>NZ_KV811106.1:2633-3683 GCF_001813005.1 Streptococcus sp. HMSC062H02 | reverse complement strand
TGCCATCTTTCAAGTTTGTTTGGTCTGCTGGAAGAAGGGCCTTCACTTCTTGTGGAAGCTCTTTACCCGGAGTTCCGCTGACAAACTCGTGAACTGCTTTATGAGTCACTGTTGGAACTGGGCTTGCTGTAAACTCCCATGTACCTACAAACTTAGCATCTAATCCATTAATTGTTTCCGATGTCTTATCGTAGGACTTGAAGCTCCAGGTACCTTCTGCTGTCCTAACTTCTTTTTGGCTTGGTTGCGTTGGTGTTGCTTGGCTACCATCTTTCAAGTCTGTTTGGTCTGCTGGAAGCAGGGTTTTCACTTCTTGTGGAAGTTCTTTGCCTGGAGTTCCGCTGACAAACTCGTGAGTTGCCTTATGAGTCACTGTTGACGCTGGAGTGAATTCCCAGGTACCGATAAAGTGGACATCCGCTCCATTGATGGTTTCTGATGCCTTGTCATAGGACTTGAAGCTCCATGTACCTTCCGCGGTCTTAACCTCTGTTTGACTTGGTTGTGTTGGTGTTGCTTGGCTGCCATCTTTCAAGTTTGTTTGGTCTGCTGGAAGAAGGGCTTTTACTTCTTGCGGAAGTTCTTTTTCTGGCGTTCCGCTGACAAATTCATGTGTTGCCTTGTAAGTTGGCGCTGGGGTGAATTCCCAGGTGCCTACGAAGTGTACGTCTGCTCCATTAATAGTTTCAGAAGTCTTGTCATAGAACTTGAAGCTCCAAGTGCCTTCTGCTGTCTTAACTTCTGTTTGACTTGGTTGCGTTGGCGTTGCTTGGCTACCATCTTTTAAGTCTGTTTGGTCTGATGGAAGCAAGTCTTTCACTTCTTGTGGAAGTTCTTTACCTGGAGTTCCGCTGACAAACTCATGTGTTGCCTTGTAGGTTGGCGCTGGGGTGAATTCCCAGGCTCCTACGAAGTGTGCGTCTGCTCCATTGATGGTTTCCGATGTCTTATTGTAGGACTTGAAGCTCCAAGTGCCTTCCGTGGTCTTAACTTCTGTTTGACTTGGTTGCATTGGCGTTGCTTGGCTACCATCTTTCAAGTCTGTTTGGT
>NZ_KV811106.1:655-2533 GCF_001813005.1 Streptococcus sp. HMSC062H02 | reverse complement strand
ACTTGAAGCTCCATGTACCTTCCGCGGTCTTAACTTCTGTTTGACTTGGTTGTGTTGGCGTTACTTGACTGCCATTAGGTAAATTCTTTTCTGTTGCTGGAAGCAAGTCTTTCACTTCTTGTGGCAACTCTTTACCTGGAGTTCCACTGACAAATTCATGGTGTTTTTCGTAAAGAAGAGCAGTGCTCACCTGATTAGAAGGAGCTGATAAGTTATCAACATGCAAGGTTACAGTATTGTTAATTTTTTCAGGTCCTTTTTCTTCCACTTTTTTGTTGGTAGCTGTTTTATAAGTGATAATAATCTCAGCGGCAGAATTTGATTTTATGTATTCAGGTGTCATTTTAACAGTAACTGTTTGACCTGACTTCTCGATCGTATAGTCACGTCCTTCTTGCAGAGTCACTCCACCTGATTCAACTTTAAGTTCTTTATAGTCCAAGCGATCATCAAAATTTTGAACCATTTCAATAGATGATGGAGCTGCTAAAAGGTCTTTACCTGGAACCGGAACTTTAAAAGTAGCCTTATAAGTTACATCCTGCCCCTCTTTAGCTGGAATCTCAGTTGGTTCCACCTCGAGAACTGGACTTGGGTCAAGCTTTTCAACATACAATCCAAATACAGCAGAACAGGTTTCCGTAGATGAATAACCAAAATTCATGCTGTTACTATTTGAACGAAGCGCTAAACCTGAAACATTGTTTTCATAGTAACTACCTCCCGTTATTTGAGTGGCAATCCATGAAGTACGGTCACTTGTTTCTTCCTGTTGCAAGACATTGGCATTGTTCATTAATCGAAGGTTCACATCATTCTTATAGTTTTTTACATAGAAAGTTTCCTTCAAATTGTTTGCATCAATTGCATCAATATCTGTTGGTTTCATGACCAATTTCAAGTCTGTTTCTGTTCCATCAGCATAACGAATTTCTGCTGTAACATCAACATCAATCCAAAACGCTTTATTCATGATGTAGTCATGATTCGCATCCACATAAGGAACATTCCCAATTTCGAAAGCACTACTTTCCCATAATTCAGAAATTGAGAAAAATTCGACAGTAGATTTTTGAGCACTATTCATTTCAGACTCTGCTTGAGCAGTATTTAGATAGTGAAGAGTTACCTTATTAAATTTTAAATAAGCATCTACTTGCTTACCGTGAACGTTACCAATATTTGTGAATTTTAGAGATAAAGGATTTTCAAAAACTTGATCTTGCTTTTTACTTTTATCTACTTTGAGAGTAAAGTTTTCCATCTCACCTGGATAAGCACCCCCACTTAGATATTCATAATGGGGATTCGATAGATGAAACTGATCAACAGACTGTGATTTAGATAAAACACTAGCATTGTTAATATTTAAATTAAACTTACGAATATCCAAGGTAGAGATATCCGTTCCATTTTTAATCTCTTCTAATGCAGCATAAGACTGAACCGGAAGAAGAAAAATAGAAAAAAGTAAAACGACCAGGCCGATATAAGCCTTTGTTTTTCTACCTAAATTAGTAGAAAACGGCACTTTCATGCCTCTTCTCCATTTCATAATTAACCTCCAAACTAAAAATGATTTGTATACAATCATTTTAAAAAGAAATGTTCACCTCATTCTAACACAAAAAGGGGGCAATTAAAAGTAGATTATAGATAAAAATTTATTATTTTGTATTTCCAGACTGTCAATTTTCGGTGAGAATAATTAAAATATCAAAATTTCAGAACAGGCGTTTACACTATGTAAATAGCCTTTTTATTGTTGAACCTATTATCACTCCATGAGTTTCATAACGTGCTCATACTACACATAAACATTAATATATTTAATTTTTTATAAAAAAGAACCCAAGAATAAATTCTGGGTTCTTTTTA
>NZ_KV811106.1:0-555 GCF_001813005.1 Streptococcus sp. HMSC062H02 | reverse complement strand
AAAGATGCTTTTGTACAATTAGAGAGCCTTAGTCTTTCTTACGAAGGACAAAAGCAGCTAGACTTGCAAAGGCAAGACCGATGACTGAAAGAAGACTAGATACTGCTGTACCTGTGCTTGGTAGAGCTTTCTTATCTTGACTTGCAGTTTCTTCTTTCTTAGTGCTTTCGGCTTGGTTTCCTGTTGTTGCAGGATCCTTCTTATCACCGTTGGTTGTTGTAGAAGCTACTTTCTTAGTTCCTACTTCAACGATCTCATCTACGGCTGGAGTTGTGATTGTGTTTGATTTCTCAACACGACCTGTCTCTTTTCCATCTGTGTAAGTCACTGTATAAACAATGGTGCGAACACCTTTTTGGCCAGCTGTTTTCACTCGGCGAGTTCCTTCTGGAAGATCTGGATTTGTTACTTCCTTAGTTTGGAAAGCAACTTCTTCTGTCTTGGTCTCTTCCTTAGTCGTTACAACTGGGGCTACTACTTTCTTAGTTCCAACTTCGACAATCTTATCTACTGCTGGAGTGGTGATTGTGTTTGATTTCTCAACACGACCTGTTT
>NZ_KV811105.1:0-255 GCF_001813005.1 Streptococcus sp. HMSC062H02 | reverse complement strand
TGCCATCTTTCAAGTTTGTTTGGTCTGCTGGAAGCAAAACTTTAACTTCTTGTGGAAGTTCTTTACCTGGAGTTCCGCTGACAAACTCGTGAACCACTTTATGAGTCACTGTTGGAACTGGAGTTGCTGTAAATTCCCATGTACCTATAAACTTAACATCTGATCCATTAATTGTTTCCGATGTCTTATCGTAGGACTTGAAGCTCCATGTTCCTTCTGCTGTCTTAACCTCTGTTTGACTTGGTTGTGTTGGTG
>NZ_KV811104.1:0-5015 GCF_001813005.1 Streptococcus sp. HMSC062H02 | reverse complement strand
AGCTAAGCGACTTCCATATCTCACAGGGGGCAACCCCCAACTACTTCCGGCGTTCTAGGGCTTAACTACTGTGTTCGGCATGGGTACAGGTGTATCTCCTAGGCTATCGTCACTTAACTCTGAGTAATACCTACTCAAAATTGAATATCTATCAAATACCAAGAAAACCTCACACTTCGTATTCTCAGTTACTTTGGATAAGTCCTCGAGCTATTAGTATTAGTCCGCTACATGTGTCGCCACACTTCCACTTCTAACCTATCTACCTGATCATCTCTCAGGGCTCTTACTGATATAAAATCATGGGAAATCTCATCTTGAGGTGGGTTTCACACTTAGATGCTTTCAGCGTTTATCCCTTCCCTACATAGCTACCCAGCGATGCCTTTGGCAAGACAACTGGTACACCAGCGGTAAGTCCACTCTGGTCCTCTCGTACTAGGAGCAGATCCTCTCAAATTTCCTACGCCCGCGACGGATAGGGACCGAACTGTCTCACGACGTTCTGAACCCAGCTCGCGTGCCGCTTTAATGGGCGAACAGCCCAACCCTTGGGACCGACTACAGCCCCAGGATGCGACGAGCCGACATCGAGGTGCCAAACCTCCCCGTCGATGTGAACTCTTGGGGGAGATAAGCCTGTTATCCCCAGGGTAGCTTTTATCCGTTGAGCGATGGCCCTTCCATACGGAACCACCGGATCACTAAGCCCGACTTTCGTCCCTGCTCGAGTTGTAGCTCTCGCAGTCAAGCTCCCTTATACCTTTACACTCTGCGAATGATTTCCAACCATTCTGAGGGAACCTTTGGGCGCCTCCGTTACCTTTTAGGAGGCGACCGCCCCAGTCAAACTGCCCGTCAGACACTGTCTCCGATAGGGATAACCTATCCGGGTTAGAGTGGCCATAACACAAGGGTAGTATCCCAACAACGTCTCCTTCGAAACTGGCGTCCCGATCTCTTAGACTCCTACCTATCCTGTACATGTGGTACAGACACTCAATATCAAACTGCAGTAAAGCTCCATGGGGTCTTTCCGTCCTGTCGCGGGTAACCTGCATCTTCACAGGTACTAAAATTTCACCGAGTCTCTCGTTGAGACAGTGCCCAAATCATTACGCCTTTCGTGCGGGTCGGAACTTACCCGACAAGGAATTTCGCTACCTTAGGACCGTTATAGTTACGGCCGCCGTTTACTGGGGCTTCAATTCATACCTTCGGATTACTCCTAAGCACTCCTCTTAACCTTCCAGCACCGG
This sequence comes from Streptococcus sp. HMSC062H02, assembly GCF_001813005.1. Lineage (GTDB taxonomy): Bacteria > Bacillota > Bacilli > Lactobacillales > Streptococcaceae > Streptococcus > Streptococcus oralis_S. The sequence goes on along the minus strand of NZ_KV811104.1, from coordinate 3,756 downwards.
GCAGGCGTCACCCCCTATACATCATCTTACGATTTAGCAGAGAGCTGTGTTTTTGATAAACAGTTGCTTGGGCCTATTCACTGCGGCTGACTTAAAGTCAGCACCCCTTCTCCCGAAGTTACGGGGTCATTTTGCCGAGTTCCTTAACGAGAGTTCTCTCGCTCACCTGAGGCTACTCGCCTCGACTACCTGTGTCGGTTTGCGGTACGGGTAGAGTATGTTTAAACGCTAGAAGCTTTTCTTGGCAGTGTGACGTCACTAACTTCGCTACTAAACTTCGCTCCCCATCACAGCTCAATGTTATAGATATAAGCATTTGACTCATATCACACCTCACTGCTTAGACAGACACTTCCATTCGTCTGCTTTAGTTAGCCTACTGCGTCCCTCCATCACTACATACTCTAGTACAGGAATATCAACCTGTTGTCCATCGGATACACCTTTCGGTCTCTCCTTAGGTCCCGACTAACCCAGGGCGGACGAGCCTTCCCCTGGAAACCTTAGTCTTACGGTGGACAGGATTCTCACCTGTCTTTCGCTACTCATACCGGCATTCTCACTTCTATGCGTTCCAGCACTCCTCACGGTATACCTTCTTCACACATAGAACGCTCTCCTACCATACCTATAAAGGTATCCACAGCTTCGGTAAATTGTTTTAGCCCCGGTACATTTTCGGCGCAGGGTCACTCGACTAGTGAGCTATTACGCACTCTTTGAATGAATAGCTGCTTCTAAGCTAACATCCTAGTTGTCTGTGCAACCCCACATCCTTTTCCACTTAACAATTATTTTGGGACCTTAGCTGGTGGTCTGGGCTGTTTCCCTTTCGACTACGGATCTTAGCACTCGCAGTCTGACTGCCGACCATAATTCATTGGCATTCGGAGTTTATCTGAGATTGGTAATCCGGGATGGACCCCTCACCCAAACAGTGCTCTACCTCCAAGAATCTTTATGTCGACGCTAGCCCTAAAGCTATTTCGGAGAGAACCAGCTATCTCCAAGTTCGTTTGGAATTTCTCCGCTACCCACAAGTCATCCAAGCACTTTTCAACGTGCCCTGGTTCGGTCCTCCAGTGCGTCTTACCGCACCTTCAACCTGCTCATGGGTAGGTCACATGGTTTCGGGTCTACGACATGATACTAAAGCGCCCTATTCAGACTCGGTTTCCCTGCGGCTCCGTCTCTTCAACTTAACCTCGCATCATATCGTAACTCGCCGGTTCATTCTACAAAAGGCACGCTCTCACCCATTAACGGGCTCGAACTTGTTGTAGGCACACGGTTTCAGGTTCTATTTCACTCCCCTCCCGGGGTGCTTTTCACCTTTCCCTCACGGTACTGGTTCACTATCGGTCACTAGGGAGTATTTAGGGTTGGGAGATGGTCCTCCCAGATTCCGACGGGATTTCACGTGTCCCGCCGTACTCAGGATACTGCTAGGTACAAAGACTATTTTAAATACGAGGCTATTACTCTCTTTGGCTGATCTTCCCAAATCATTCTTCTATAATCTTTGAGTCCACATTGCAGTCCTACAACCCCGAAGAGTAAACTCTTCGGTTTGCCCTCCTGCCGTTTCGCTCGCCGCTACTAAGGCAATCGCTTTTGCTTTCTCTTCCTGCAGCTACTTAGATGTTTCAGTTCACTGCGTCTTCCTCCTCACATCCTTAACAGATGCGGGTAACAGGTAGTACCTGTTGGGTTCCCCCATTCGGAAATCCCTGGATCATCGCTTACTTACAGCTACCCAAGGCATATCGTCGTTTGTCACGTCCTTCTTCGGCTCCTAGTGCCAAGGCATCCACCGTGCGCCCTTATTAACTTAACCTTATTTTTTGACCTTTCAGTCATAAACTCTTTTAATACTACAGCGTTTCGGTTTATTTTCTTGTTACTATTTGATATAGATATTCAATTTTCAATGTGCATTACTTGGTGATCTCTCACCAATGGAGCCTAGCGGGATCGAACCGCTGACCTCCTGCGTGCAAAGCAGGCGCTCTCCCAGCTGAGCTAAGGCCCCACAAGACCTCTCAAGACTAAACAAGACCAATGTGCAGTTCCTTATCCTTAGAAAGGAGGTGATCCAGCCGCACCTTCCGATACGGCTACCTTGTTACGACTTCACCCCAATCATCTATCCCACCTTAGGCGGCTGGCTCCTAAAAGGTTACCTCACCGACTTCGGGTGTTACAAACTCTCGTGGTGTGACGGGCGGTGTGTACAAGGCCCGGGAACGTATTCACCGCGGCGTGCTGATCCGCGATTACTAGCGATTCCGACTTCATGTAGGCGAGTTGCAGCCTACAATCCGAACTGAGACTGGCTTTAAGAGATTAGCTTGCCGTCACCGGCTTGCGACTCGTTGTACCAGCCATTGTAGCACGTGTGTAGCCCAGGTCATAAGGGGCATGATGATTTGACGTCATCCCCACCTTCCTCCGGTTTATTACCGGCAGTCTCGCTAGAGTGCCCAACTGAATGATGGCAACTAACAATAGGGGTTGCGCTCGTTGCGGGACTTAACCCAACATCTCACGACACGAGCTGACGACAACCATGCACCACCTGTCACCTCTGTCCCGAAGGAAAGCTCTATCTCTAGAGCGGTCAGAGGGATGTCAAGACCTGGTAAGGTTCTTCGCGTTGCTTCGAATTAAACCACATGCTCCACCGCTTGTGCGGGCCCCCGTCAATTCCTTTGAGTTTCAACCTTGCGGTCGTACTCCCCAGGCGGAGTGCTTAATGCGTTAGCTGCGGCACTAAACCCCGGAAAGGGTCTAACACCTAGCACTCATCGTTTACGGCGTGGACTACCAGGGTATCTAATCCTGTTTGCTCCCCACGCTTTCGAGCCTCAGCGTCAGTTACAAGCCAGAGAGCCGCTTTCGCCACCGGTGTTCCTCCATATATCTACGCATTTCACCGCTACACATGGAATTCCACTCTCCCCTCTTGCACTCAAGTTAAACAGTTTCCAAAGCGTACTATGGTTAAGCCACAGCCTTTAACTTCAGACTTATCTAACCGCCTGCGCTCGCTTTACGCCCAATAAATCCGGACAACGCTCGGGACCTACGTATTACCGCGGCTGCTGGCACGTAGTTAGCCGTCCCTTTCTGGTAAGATACCGTCACAGTGTGAACTTTCCACTCTCACACTCGTTCTTCTCTTACAACAGAGCTTTACGATCCGAAAACCTTCTTCACTCACGCGGCGTTGCTCGGTCAGACTTCCGTCCATTGCCGAAGATTCCCTACTGCTGCCTCCCGTAGGAGTCTGGGCCGTGTCTCAGTCCCAGTGTGGCCGATCACCCTCTCAGGTCGGCTATGTATCGTTGCCTTGGTGAGCCGTTACCTCACCAACTAGCTAATACAACGCAGGTCCATCTGGTAGTGATGCAATTGCACCTTTTAAGCAAATGTCATGCAACATCTACTATTATGCGGTATTAGCTATCGTTTCCAATAGTTATCCCCCGCTACCAGGCAGGTTACCTACGCGTTACTCACCCGTTCGCAACTCATCCAGAAGAGCAAGCTCCTCCTTCAGCGTTCTACTTGCATGTATTAGGCACGCCGCCAGCGTTCGTCCTGAGCCAGGATCAAACTCTCATTAAAAGTTTGAGTTCTTACTCATTTCTGTCACTGACAGATTTATTGTTTTTTTCATTGTTCAGTACTATAACTTCAGTTATAGTGCCCTGCACATTGGTTCGTCTTGTTCAGTTTTCAAAGGTCTTTGTC
>NZ_KV811103.1:0-228 GCF_001813005.1 Streptococcus sp. HMSC062H02 | reverse complement strand
AGAAACAACTACCCATTGTTCAGCAGATGTATGAAAAGTATGGAGATCAAATTCATTTTGTTCTTCTGAATATGAACGAACCAGGAAAAGAAACAAAGGAAACTGCTGATCAGTATATCAAAGAAAAAGGATATACTTTCCCGTATTATTATGACGAAGATCAGTCCGCAACCGATCTTTTATAGGTTCAAACCATACCAAGTATGTATCTTGTGACAAAACAGCAAC
>NZ_KV811102.1:63035-69876 GCF_001813005.1 Streptococcus sp. HMSC062H02 | reverse complement strand
GGGTAACAGTACTCGAGTTTTTGAACTTCAACTTCTTCATTTCGTCCACCGATCTTACGGGTTGTAAATTCACCTGTCTTGAAGACACCCGTCAATTCAGGGACTGTAATTGTTTCATTCGTTGGTGTGTAATCAGCTGGCGGATCAACTTCATCCTCTTCATTCGTTTCAGGAGCACGAGCCTCCTTACTCAAATCATAGTCGAAATTGTTATCTCCAGGGTTGAAGACACTATCAGGTACATAGATTGTGACATTGTCACCTTCTTGATTGATTCGACCACGAATTTGTTTTGATGGATCTGTGACTTTTTCAACAACTGTTTTACCATTGATTCGAACAGCATCAACCTTATATCCAGGTGTAACAGTGAACTCACCTTTGATGTCTTCCTTAATCAACGCTGCAGCTACCGATTCTAAAATTCGATTTGAGAACTTATCGATATCGCTTTGTTCATTAACATAGAAGGAAACGTTCTTGCCATTTACAACCTTGTCTGGTGAAGCTATCGATTGAAGAGCATCATGGAAGATTCCTTGAACTGAACGGTTATCACCGATATTCAATGTTTTTCCAAATCCATTCAAATAAGCAGAACCATATTGGAAGTATGGGTCAGTGAACCCTGCCACTCGCTCCCAGAAACCAATAACTACAGAGCCTTCTGATCCAACAGCATTCTTAAGTGTATTTCCTGCCTCTTTTAACTCGTTTGCACGGCTGACAATATCTTGCGCTGCTTCAGGGAAATAGTTTTGACCAAGTCCCCATGCAGGTTGTAGCTTATAAGTTCTGGCATAACTTTTATCCATAACAACATTACCATCTGGGAGACGGTAACCATTGGCCACACCATCCGTTACAAGGAGGAATACGGTCTTACGACCATTTTTCATTTCTCCTTTTTGACTGTTATAAGCAGCAAGAGCATCCGTAATACCAGGAACTGTAGGAGTTCCTCCTCCAACAGTAATATTATCAATAAAGCTATGAATAGATTTTTGATCTGATGTTAAATCACTTGAACTAAACTGATAATGTTTACCAGTAATCCCCTCATTTGTATAGGTATCAATCGCTCCTGTGAAGTCCTCATTATCAAAATATCGAACCTGATCCAATCCTTGATAAGCTGAAACGAAGACGCGGTCAGTCGTATCTGGATCACCTGTACTCACTAAATGTGGGTCAGTTTCATTGTACTGTTCAGGTTTCACATAAGTGGTCAAACGCTTCAAGGCATTCTTAACACTAGGAATAGTCTTTTCAAAGGATCCACTCGCATCTTGAAGGATAACTAAGTCGATCGGTTTACGTGGAACTGTCCACTGTGTTTTTTCTGTTTTCTTTACCTTACGATAACATCCATTCTGGATAATTTCTGTGTTCTCTCCTACTTGTCTAGCAGCCCCTTCATCAGCCGATGCACCTCGAGCGAGGAACAGTCCAGCCAATCCTAATGGCACAGAAAGAAACAGAATCATAAACAGAATGGAGACCTTTTTAATGAAATCACTCATAGTTTTCTCTGAAATCCTATTGAGATTTCTTCTTCCTCCTTTATTCTGAAATAGATGTATGTCAGTCTAGCAGTTCTTGTAACTCTTTCGAGGAATTTTCAGCAGTGGTATGATCTACTAATACATTCTTTACCAGTTGCTGTTTTGTCACAAGATACATACTTGGTATGGTTTGAACCTATAAAAGATCGGTTGCGGACTGATCTTCGTCATAATAATACGGGAAAGTATATCCTTTTTCTTTGATATACTGATCAGCAGTTTCCTTTGTTTCTTTTCCTGGTTCGTTCATATTCAGAAGAACAAAATGAATTTGATCTCCATACTTTTCATACATCTGCTGAACAATGGGTAGTTGTTTCTAACAACGAGGACACCAACTAGCCCATTCGCCAACTAATATAGGTTTATCTTACAGTCCTGAACTAGCAATCAATTTTCCATCTTGAGAGGTCGTTTTAAATTCTGGAAGTTGTTGACCTTTTAAACTCAAAGTTGAATTGTTCTCATCACTTGAAGTTGATTGCAAAACTGAAGATGCACCTATATCTTCATCCTTAATGGGTCTAGTGATATAAATTAAACCCACCGTTAAACCTATGGTGACTTCCATCTCTTAAAACAGAAACTACCATCTGTCTTTTTTACACAAAATCTCCTTTCTTATAATAGTAAAATATCATGAATAAGTTTCAAGTAAATAATATATCAACCTATAAAAACGAGAGCTAAACCTCATTCATGTCAAATGATATTTTATCATTTACTAATTAGTATTTCAAGAAATATGTTGTCAAATTGTAAATTTTTTTTAGAATGTTAAAAACCCACTGTTTCATACATTAGAGAGATTTTTGAGATAGAATTACTGAGATCTTATTCTGAGTTTTTTCAGAATATTATTTCTTTTTAATCAGCCCAACTAATAATCCATTTTTGCGTCATTTACTATGTTATATATACAAAAAAACAACATCAAAATCCATTTAAATATTTGCAAAAATAAAAAAGATTGCCCAATCAGACAATCTTTTTTATGTTCTTAATACAAATCAAGATAATTATCAACTTCCCACTGTGAAACGAAGGTCGCATAGCTAGCCCACTCGATACGCTTCGCTTCAAGGAAGCTAGTGTAGATGTGTTCACCTAGGGCTGCCTTGACCACTTCATCTTCTGTCAAAGCTTTCAAGGCGTTATGAAGAGTTGATGGAAGATCAGTAATTCCAGCTTCCTTACGCTCTTCTGCTGTCATGATGTAGATATTTTCTTCGATAGGAGCTGGTGCTTCGATTTTGTTTTCAATACCATGCAAACCAACTTCCAAAAGAACAGCCATAGCGATGTATGGGTTTGCCATTGGGTCCACCGAACGCAACTCGAGACGAGTTCCCATACCACGTGAAGCTGGTACGCGCACAAGTGGCGAACGATTACGACCAGCCCAAGCAATGTAAACAGGCGCTTCATAACCTGGAACCAAACGTTTGTATGAGTTAACTGTTGGGTTCATGATAGCAGTATAGTTGTAAGCATGCTTGATCAAACCACCAAGGAAATGGTAGGCCGTTTCAGACAACTGCATTCCTTTTGGATCATTTGGATCAAAGAAGGCATTGTTTCCTTCTGCATCAAACAAGGACATATTACAGTGCATACCTGATCCAGCGATACCAAATTTTGGTTTCGCCATAAAGGTTGCGTAAAGACCGTGTTTGCGAGCAATGGTTTTAACAACGAGTTTAAAGATTTGAATCTTGTCACAGGCACGGAGGACTTCATCATACTTGAAGTCAATTTCATGTTGTCCAACCGCAACCTCGTGGTGACTCGCTTCTACTTCAAATCCCATTTTGGTCAAGACATTAACAATTTCACGACGTGTATTGTCAGCAAGGTCAGTAGGCGCCAAATCAAAGTAGCCACCCTTGTCATTTACCTCAAGAGTTGGATCGCCATTTTCATCCAGCTTAAAGAGGAAGAATTCTGGTTCTGGACCAAGGTTGAAGGATTTGAATCCTACTTCTTCCATATGACGAAGTGCACGCTTCAGATTACCACGTGGGTCACCTGCAAAGGGTTCGCCTTCTGTTGTATAGACATCACAGATCAAACCTGCAACACTCCCATTTTCATCTCCCCAAGGGAAGACTGTCCATGTATCCAAGTCTGGGTACAAGTACATATCTGACTCATTGATACGTACAAAACCTTCAATAGAAGAGCCATCAAACATGGCTTTGTTTGACAAGACCTTATCTAACTGTTCATCTGTAGCAGGAATTTCGACGTTTTTCATGGTTCCCAGAATATCTGAAAACATGAGACGGATAAAGGTAACATTTTTTTCCTTGACTTCACGACGAATATCTGCAGCTGTGATTGGCATGGGTTTTCTCCTTAATATATATGACTACTTGCGATTGCCTAACCGCGACCAAAGGGTGACCGTACTGAAGCAAAGCGCCCCTGCTGGAGGAGTTCATTGTGGAGTGCACGACGCACTTCCGTCTGACTCACGGCTTTCTTGGACTTCGCCTCGCGTTCAGCATATTTTTTCTTAATCGCAGCAATATTATGACCTTCAGAGATATAATCTTTGATTTCAAGCAGACGATCCATGTCATTCAACGAATACATGCGACGGTTCCCTTCGTTTCGATCAGGTTTGATCAACTCTTGATCTTCATAATAACGAATCTGACGAGCCGAGAGATCGGTCAACTTCATAACACTGCCGATAGGAAAAACAGCCATATTTCGGCGAAATTCTCTTTCCTTCATTTACAATTTCCTTCTTCCTGTCTATTATAGTCTAAAAAAAGACATACGTCAACGAATAATGTCATAAAATGTAACATTATTTTCTTTTTTTCTCCCAAAAGAGTTTCAGTTGCTCAATATCATAATTTACAAGGATTGCGACAAAAACTCCCATAAATGTTTCAAATACACGTGCAAACACGTACAAAAATGTTTCTCCGCTTGGTATTGATAGGGTAATAATCAACATAGCCGCTACACCACCGATAACTCCTGCCTTGTTGTTCATGGCAACGTTTGTCATAATGGTTAACATGGTGCAAATCGGAACAACTAGTAAGGTTACCCAAAAGGCTCCATGAAATAAAGTGTTTAAGAGGAAAAAGACAAGGGCGTAAAAACCGCCAATACTATTTCCTAAGATACGCGAAGTTCCAAAATGGACACTCTTATCAAAGCTCTCTCGTAAACTGAAGACCGCTGTCAACGCTCCAATTTGAAGCCCCTTCCAGCCAAAAAAACCAAAAATCAAGAGAACTATAAATACGGCAATCCCCGTTTTGAAGGTTCGCATACCAAGCTTGAACTGTGACTTATCAAATTTATATTTTTTAAAATAACTCATAATCTCAACTTTCTACTACCATTTTAACATAAATTAGTTGATTTTATGAGCCAAAATCAATAGGAAGCGTTTTTAATTCAAGCTACAAGAAAAAGAGGAAACAAAGTTCCTCTTTTCTATTTAACTTTTAGAGCTTACTTGCTTTCGTCTTCTTTACGTTTCAACTGACCAAGTCCTAAAACCCCTACTAAAGCTGCTAGACCAAGATATGGCATGTAGCTTGAATCATTTGTACCTGTTTGAGGTAGAGTAGGGTTACCTTTTGGATTTGGAGTAGGAGTCGTTGGCTCCTCTGGTTTCTTAGGTTCTGGCGTTGTCGTACGAACTGTATTTGAGGCGTAAGCAACTTTGTTCACAGTATTTACATAGGTATTTTCAAAGGTTCCAACAGCAATTCGTTTCATTTGAATATAAGTCTCAGCCTGGAATGGAGAATCCAACTGAATCTCTTGAAGGAATTCTTCCTTGAAGCGAATTGTAAGCATTCCCTTATCTTGATCATGTTCAACCTGTGTTTCAGCCGTTAAGTCTGTTCCTGCCTTAATAACACGACCGTCTTTCAATCGGATATCAACCTTGGCAAGAACTTTATAGTTTCCAGTGTATTGATCACCTTTTTGGTCATAATCATCTACAAAACTATAGTCATTCAAGTCCTCAGAATGATTTTGTGGAATCAAACCACCGATTAAACGATAATTGAAGTACTGGTTCAACGGAATGGTTTGGCCATCAATATTGTCACTGCTTGGATCCATACTGATTGTCACATCTTTTTTAGGTGTGATTTTCGGTACATTGTTGACAACTACTTCTGTAGCATAACCATTTCCAAAATCAATTTGGTAAGCTTTGTTTTCATACTTACCACCCGTTTGACCAAATTCAGGTTTAACTGTCATCGGATCTGTGATGAGCAATGATTTTCCTGCTGCTACATAGTTCTTGTAGAATTCGGCTGGATTATCAGCTGAGAAGAGTTGGAAAGCACCTTTAACAGTGATGTTGGCTTTCTTCAACAGATCTTGAACCTTCTTAGGCGCAGCTTCTAAACTATCAAATTGTTGAACACTGATACCTGATACAAGGTTACCTTCTAGATCACGAATCTTAACCAATTCTGGTTGAAGGGTTAAGGCTTCTTCTGGATAATCATCCACATAGTAGAAACCATTTTGAATCGCTTCTTTAGAAGATTTATCTCCCTTGTATTGGTCCAAATCCCATGTGAGTTCATAGTAGTTTGTTGAACCAGCTAGAACTTCTTTGCCATCAATATTCACACCTTGCTTGTTCTTGTTAACTTTCAAAGGCTTGATGTAGTTGTTATTTGGATTGTCAGGATCATTTGGTTTACCTGGAGTCGTTACACGAACAATGTTTGACTTGACACCGTAGGCATCGTTGACTGTCAATGTAAAGTTGTTTGTATAAGTCGCCCCATCATTCAAGACACGACCAACAACAGTTGGATATAGAGTCTCAAAGGATTTTGTCAAATCTGCATTGAAAGCAGCCAAGGTCTCCTCAGTAGCCTTAAAGGTTACAGTGTGACTAGCTTTATCATAGCTTGTTTCAAAACCTTTGCTTGCAGCCTTAGTTGCTTCCAAATCAAACTGATAGCCAGTTGGAAGTGGATCTACCAATACAAACGAAGTTGTTTTTGGACGCCCTGCAGTTAAAGCTTCCGTTTTCAACTCAAACTTCACTACAGACTGCTTAGCAACGAGAGTACGATCGATATCTACTCCATCCTCATTCTTAATTTCTTTATTAATCTGAGGTTGTGCAAATAGACGATTGTAATGGAAGTGAACTGTTGGCACCGCTGGTGGTGTTGGCAACTGCTTAGGAGTTGGTGCTACCGGTGGTGTTGGCAATGGATCATAATTTGGTTCTTCTGGTTTTGATGGCTCTGGTTGATCTGGAG
>NZ_KV811102.1:25998-62935 GCF_001813005.1 Streptococcus sp. HMSC062H02 | reverse complement strand
TCTCATATGTTGGCTCTTCTGGTTTTGATGGCTCCGGTTGATCTGGAGTTTTTACCGGCGGAGTTGGCTCATTTTCGTAGTTTGGTGCTACTGGAGCTGGTTCCAATGGTTTCTCTGTCTCATAAGTAGGAGCTTGTGGTGCAGTTGGTTCTACTGGCGGAGTTGGTTTTTCTAATGTGATGGTTGGCAAATTAGTTGCTCGAACATTTCCGTTAATCGCAAACCAAATATTTGGCTTTTTGGGAGATAATTTCTCTGCTCTACGTGGATCATTCGCTGCAGGCTGTCCCAACACTTCTGAAGACGAAATTGTTCCGATAGTCATACTATTTGAAGGACCTGAGATTTCCACTGCTCCCGCACCATACCAAGAGTTTGGTGCATCTGCATTATCCCAACCAGAATCTGGTTGACTATTCTTATACATGGTGAAGCGGGAACCACCAACTCCTTTTTTGAAGTTTTCAGATTCTGTCGCATAAATTTGGCCGTTCTTTTCACCAACTGAAGAACCCGAAATTTTGATGAAATTCCCAGTATAATCTTTAGCCATCTCGATTGAGTTTGCTTCGCGGTTAAGAGACGCTACAGACATCAAGGCCTTGTCAAATTATTAATTTTGACCATCTTCATCATAGAATTGAAACTCAGTCTTAACGAAGAGAGAGGTAGCATCTTCTGTATTACCAGTATAAGCCGAAGCGAAAACCCCCATCGTTGGGTCTTTAAAAATTCCCAACCAAGCCTTATCATTGCGGAACTTGGAACTAGGATCAAGAGTATAAGTATAGACGATTTTAGAAACTTTTTTCCCTTGATAGTAAGTCCCCTGAAGATTCGTATAAGTTGCTGTTGCAGACTGACCTCGTTTCAGCAGGACTGAAGACCATTCAGTTGGTCCCTTACCACTTGTTACATTTGAATTGTACTCAGAATACTTACCGACTGTACCAAAGCTTTCCTGTTTGTTTGTCTGGTAGTTAGCATTTTGAATGTCTGTTACTTTAAAGTTATCCAACTGGAAGAGTTTATTGGCAAATTCTGCAGTATTCTTCACAGCTGCTTCCATGCCAGTATAGCTAACAAATTCACCAGTTGTAGTCAATGAAAGTTCAGCATTAGGCTCCGATTTGAAAATCAAACTTTGAGCACTTGGGCGACTCAAGTTTCCATCTTCATTCTTCTTTGATTCTGCTAAAGCCATAGCTGCCTTAATTTTGGCCTGCTCAGCTTCATAAGCTTGCAACTTAGCCGGATACTCAGCCAACTCTTTCTTATATTTGGCAAGATCAGCTTCGTATTTAGCTAATTTTGCTTCATAGTCAGTTTTAGCCGCGGCATTCCGTTGCTTGATTTCTTCGTTTTCAGCTTGGAGCGCTGCATTTTTAGCTGTGTTTTCTTCAACAGCCTTCTCATAAGCTGCTTTAGCATCAGCATTTGCCTTTTGAACACGAGCTAGTTCTGTCTGATAAGCCGCTAACTTAGTTTGGTAGTCTGTTTCGTTAGCTGCATTCGCTTGTTTGACTGCTGCCAAGTCTTTTTCGTATTGTGCTATTTTAGCCTCATAAGTTGCCTTGGCTGTTTCATTTCGTTGTTTAATAGCTTCATTTTCAGCTTGGATAGCATTGTTTTTAGCTGTGTTTTCTTCAACAGCCTTTTCATAGGCTACTTTTGCATCAGAATTAGCCTTTTGAACACGTGCCAATTCTGTTTGATAAGCTGCTAATTTAGCTTGATAATCAGCATCATTATCCTCTTTAGCTTTCTTAATAGCTGCAAGGTCTGCTTCATACTGCTTCATCGCTGCTTCATAAGTTGCTTTTGCAGTTTCATTACGCTGTTTAATAGCTTCATTTTCAGCTTTAAGCGCTTCGTTTTTAGCTGTGTTTTCTTTTACTGCTTTATCATAAGCCTCTTTAGCTTCAGCATTAGCTTTTTGTACTCGAGCTAATTCTGTCTGGTAAGCTGAAAGTTTATTTTGATAATCCTGTTGACTATCTTCATTTGCTTTTTTGACAGTTGCTAAATCTTTTTGATATTGTGCTAGCTTAGCCTCATATTCTGCTTTAGCTGTTGCATTAGCAGTGTTGATTTTTTCAACTTCTTCTTGATGACTTTTTAGATCTTTTTGGTACTTGTCATCCGCTGCTTTGTTTTCAGCATTGATTTTATCTGTTTCAGCCTGATGAGCTGCGACTTCCTTTTTATATGCTTCAGTCGTTGTCTTTACTTCTTCAGACTGTTTAGCATAGTCGCTTTTAATTTCATCTTGTTTTTGAGCATTTTCTGTAGCAGTTGTAGCTGTTCCTTTGTCTTTTGTTTCATCTTGAACCACCTTAACTCCTGCAGATTTTGCATCAGCAACTGCTTTATCCAAATCAGCTGATGATACTTCTACTGGCAAAGCTGAGTCTTTAGAACCAGCCTTAGCTTGGCTTTCTTTGGCAACTTGGCTCATTTCACCCTGAGCTTCAGGTAGATTTGTGGCTGGGTTCCCTGTAGTAGCTACCTCAACTGTACTTGTACTAGTTGTCTCTGTAACTTCATCAGCAAATACTGCTTTGTCTGCAAAAGCAATCAAAGCAGTTCCTAAAACAGCACCACACAACGTTTTCGCAACTTTGCTTTTACGAAATCCATAGACTTCTTTTTTATTTTTCATTATAATCCTTTTCCTTATCTAAATTTAGTCGTTACTTTTTATACTAGCACTTTACAAGGCAGGATGCAAATATTTACTCTTTTTTTATTTATAGAAAAATTCCACCTATTTATAAATTAAATTAAAAAGAAGATGGTCACACCATCTTCCTTTAGTTAAACTATTTATTTTTCAGTCAAAGCTGCAAGTCCTGGCAATACTTTACCTTCAAGGAGTTCCATTGATGCTCCACCACCAGTAGAGATCCATGAGAACTTGTCTGCACGGCCAAGGTTGATGGCTGCAGCAGCTGAGTCACCACCACCGATGATTGATTTAACACCAGGTTGTTTCACGATAGCGTCCATGACACCGATTGTACCAGCTTGGAAGTCAGGGTTTTCAAAGACACCCATAGGTCCGTTCCATACAACTGTTTTGGCACCAGTCAAAGCTTCGTCAAATTTAGCGATAGATTTTGGACCGATATCCAAACCAAGGAAACCTGGGTCTACTGCTTCACCTTCAGTGTCTTTCACTTCAGTGTAGTCAGCAAATGCGTTTGCTTCTTTTGAGTCAACTGGCAAGATCAATTTGCCGTTTGCTTTTTCAAGAAGAGCTTTCGCAACATCCAATTTGTCTTCTTCTACAAGTGAGTTACCAATTTCGATACCTTGTGCTTTGTAGAATGTGTAAGTCATCCCACCACCGATAAGCACTTTATCAGCTTTTTCAAGCAAGTTTTCGATAACACCGATCTTGTCAGATACTTTTGAACCACCAAGGATCGCTACGAATGGACGTTCTGGAGCTTCAACTGCTTCTTGGATGTAGGCAATTTCATTTTCAAGAAGGAATCCAGCAACAGCTTTTTCAACGTTTGCTGAGATACCGACGTTAGATGCGTGTGCGCGGTGAGCTGTACCGAATGCATCGTTTACGAAGATACCATCTCCAAGAGATGCCCAGTATTTACCAAGTTCAGGATCGTTTTTAGATTCTTTCTTGCCGTCAACATCTTCGAAACGAGTGTTTTCAACCAAGAGAACTTGTCCATCTTCAAGAGCGTTGATCGCAGCTTCCAATTCAGCACCACGAGTGACACCTGGAAGGAAAGCAACGTCTTGACCCAATTTAGCTGCCAAGTCAGCAGCTACAGGAGCAAGTGATTTACCAGCTTTGTCTGCTTCTTCTTTTACACGGCCAAGGTGAGAGAAGAGGATAGCACGTCCACCTTGTTCAAGGATGTACTTGATAGTTGGAAGAGCTGCAGTGATACGGTTGTCGTTGGTAATCACGCCATCTTTTACAGGTACGTTGAAGTCAACACGAACGAGAACTTTTTTCCCTTTCAATTCAACGTCTTTAACAGTCAATTTTGCCATTAGATATGACTCCTTCTTTTTTTATACGTGTTAATTATATCACAAAATCAGCAAAAGAGATAGCAAAACCCTAAACTTTTCTTGTTCATTCTTCTATCTATTAACCTAAAAACCTAAGATTGCAGTGCGGGAAATAGTAATCTTCACATAATTCGGTTGGAATAATTTAGGCAAATTCTTGATTGATTTGCCTAATTACTTCTACACTATCCTTTTTCTAAGATTTTAATCCTTAATATTCTAAACTCTACAGTCCTTCTTTTTGAATTGCTGGGTTTCTTATTATACAATATAACTAAAATAGTTTCTTCAGTTTGTGCTATTTGAGATTAAAAGAAGGGGAATTGCTACCATGAAATTAGAAAGACTAATCTATATTTTACTGTCTCTTTTAAACAAGAAGAGAATAACAGCTAAAGAGATTGCAGAGAGGTTTGAAATATCTACTCGAACTGTATATAGAGACATGGATACACTCAGTTTAGCGGGGATCCCAATCTATTCGGAACGTGGAGATAAGGGAGGTTTCTATATACCAAGTGACTATAAGATAGACAGAAACTTTTTCACTGAGGAAGAGAGACAGTTTATCATTAATATGAGCCAAAATGTTAGTAAAATCGTTGGCCATTCAAGTCTTGACAGTATCGAACACAAGCTGTCTTCTCAAGAAATTACAAGAGCAAACAGTCCTTTTTACTTTGATCTCAGTTCCTGGACTCTTAATACAAATTATTTACTAGACATTGAGGAAGCGATACAATCTAAACAGATGATTTCTTTTTCTTACTATTCGAAAAAACAAGAGAAAAGTCAGCGAACAATTATCCCATACAGATTGATCTATAAACTGAATGCTTGGTATGTTATCGGTTACTGCTTAGAAAAATTAGATTTTCGTATTTTTAAATTAACTCGAATTCGAGAACTAGAACCAGTGGAGATAAAAGATAAATCATTCGATTATCCACGTTTATCTCAAGAAATGTTAGAGCTTTTTTTAAATCCCCCAAAACATAAAGTGGAGGGGCAAAGAGAAGAAATCGAACTAGTTTTTACAAGATTTGCACTTCCAAAAATCTACGATCACTTCACGGAAGAAGAAATCAGAGTCGAGGACGAAATAATAAAAGTTCAGGCATTTAGAGCTTTAACTCCTTCATTTTTTGATTTACTATTAAGTTTTGGTTATCAAGTAAAGGTCGTATCCCCAAGTCACTTACAAAATCTACTGGTCAGTACTCTCAAAAAAAATCTTCAGCAATATGACAACCTGTAGTCATATTTCCTTTTGTATACTCTTAAGTGGGCAAAATATTTCGTGATATTCATCATAGCCCAATTATTTTACAGGAGGTTCCAAATGGATACAAAAACACTTGCAGAAAGCTATTTTACGGCAGTAAATGAGGGAGGCTGGGAAGATTTCGTAGCTGAAAACTTTGATTATGGCATGTGCGATAGTATAGAAATTCGACAAGGACGTGATGTTTATTTGCAAGGCGCAGGCCAATTCTATGCTTTAAGCCAGCATCTTGAAGTGAAGCAATTACTTGTTGATGGTCGAGCAGTCTCAGCTTTAAATCGCTACCGTCTACATTCTCCTCAAGGAAAAGAACTTGAACTGGATGTCGCAGAATTTCTGAAATTCGATGAATTTGATAAATTAGTTGCATCCAATATTTATTTCGACACCTATCGTTTCCAAAAATTTATCCAAGGAATTGAATAACAAAAATCTAGCTTCAAATTTACTCTTCAATTTCAAAACTAAAAACAAGGTCTAACTAATCTACAGTCAAACCTTGTTTTTTTATTTTTATGAGAAAATCCAAGATTCGTAAATCTGATTAGTCTTCTCTCCTCTTTTTAGAGAGCAAGCCGTAGCCACTCATTACTCCGAGAAGTCCCAGCGCTACTAGACTAGCATCTCTTGTCGCTCCCGTATTTGGCAGCTCTTTCGTTCCTACTTCAACAATTTCTGGAAGAGCTTCCTTGAGAACCTCAGTAGAATGAAGGGTGCGTTTGCCCTGAGCATCAACTTCTACAAAGCGACGAACTTGGCCTTCAACTCCTGCTTGAACTAGCTGGCGTTGTCCTTTGAGAAGGGCTGCATTTGGTCGTTCCTGACGTTCGAAGGAAACTGTCCCCTCTTCAATTTCCAGTTTCGGAGTTTCTAGAACTAAATCTTTCACACCTTCAGCTGGTTGGTTGCTTGATAGAACTTTTGTTCCAACTTCGGTGATTTCTGGGATTGCTTCCTTGACTACCTCAGTCGAACGAAGAGTGCGTTTGCCTTGGCTATCTACTTCTACAAAGCGACGGACTTGACCTTCAACTCCAGCTTGCACAATACGGCGTTGTCCTTTGAGAAGTTCGGAGTTTGGTCGCTCCTGACGTTCAAAGGCTGTTGTTTCAGTTTCAATAACTAGTTCAGGGAGGGCCTCAACCGTTGGAGCCACTTCATTTGGATCCATACTTCCAACATGGTGACTTTCTTCTGCAGGAGCTAGTTTCTTATTTAGCTTTTCTTTCATTTCCGCAAACGCTTGAGGAGTTGGCATCTCTGAAGCTAATAAAGTTTCTGCTTGTTCAATCAACTCAGCTTGGGAATCTTTTTCACGGACAGATTCGAGCAAGCCTTCCAATTCTTCTCTAGCAGTCTGATAACGTTGATTTCCATCCAGGTCTGTTCCTGCTTGTTTCAACTCATTCAAAGCTCTGTTGACCTCTTCTTGACTGGCATCATGGTTTTCTGCAACAGCTTTCGCTGCATTGAGCTTCTCTACTAGTGCTGCTTGTTTGTCCTCGCTTGAGAAGGTGTAGCCAAGGGTTGACTGGCGACCTTGGGCAGCAGTGATTTCTTGTTTGAGGTACTCATCGTTGACAGCTGCTTTTGGAGAAACCAAGACATCGAACTCAGCAGTGTGTCCCTTGTAATGCAAGGTCAAGGTTTGTCGTCCAGTCTTCTGAGCATCATAGCCCGTGATTTCAACACCTTGGTCCGTAAAGGCATGACTTTCTTCCGTCTCATCATCATAGAGAACACCGAAGCGACCTTCTGCAAGATCCAGTTGATCTCCTACTAGATAGTCTGTTTTTGGTTTCTTAGTAATATACAAGCCCGCTACTTCTTTTGGTTTTCCTTCATCTTGTCCTGTCACTTGTACCTTCAAGTCACCAGTAACTGGAAGTCCAAGGTAGCTGACTGTGAGCTTTTGTTCCCCTTTTTGATGAGCATCGTATCCAGATACTGTCACACCTGAGTGAGTAAGGTTAATCAGTTCATCAGCTTCGCCACCTTCATATTGAACACGGAGTGTTCCGCCTCTGAGGTCAAGTTTTTCTCCCTCTTTGTAAACTGTCTTCTTAGGTCCTTTTTCGAGACTAACTGCAGCAATTTTTCTTTCATCCTGTGGAATCGCTACAGCCAAGGTGTTACTGATTTCTTTGCCAGGTAGTTGAGTACGATAGTAGAGGAGAGTTGGTTGCTTGTCAAAGCCCAATGGTGCTGTTGCCAAGTCGCCTCCAGTATCAGACTTCAAAGTTGCAATCGGTGTTTGTGAATCTGCCTTGTCGTAAACGGTGATAGTTGCACCCGCTGGAACATCAGAGAAGCCTAGTTGAACTTGATGGTTTCCAAGTGAACGGGCAGCCACCTTAGCCATTGGAATATTTTGACTTTCTGTGTCCAGGGTTTCATACATCTTCCAGTTGTAGATACGAATGGCCTTCCAAGGTGTTCCGTTATCTGAAGTGATAACTTTTAGACGCCAGTCTTGAGCGGTGATTGGTTTGTCAAGAGTGATATCTGTCACGTGTGCTTTGTTGCCACGAACTTCCTTAGCTAGTTTCCACTCGCCATCTGTATCCTTGTAGTAAAGATCAAAGTCCTTGGTGTTCATCAAACCGTCGTTTACGGATTCTCCACCAGCTCCTGCATGATCCATGACCCATCTAACAACGGTACGTGGCTTGGTCAAGCGAATATCCACACTACCGCTCAATTGTCCTGAAGACCACTTGTCTGACAGACTTGTAATCGTACCGTTCAACATACCTTCAATACCTTCTCCACCTTCAGTATTTGGGAAAGTGCTACCAATAACCTTTGCACCTGGAACGATATTTTCAGCTAAAGGTCTTGGAAGAGTCGTATCCTGAACTGTCATCCCCCAGTTAAAGGATGCCGTCGCAGCTTCGGAACGAAGGCCATTTTTACCAACTGCAACGACTTTCAGTTCCTGAGTCGTACCAGTCGCATTAGCAGAACGGCTAACTTTTGGCAAGTAGATGGTTGAAGCAGATGATCCTGTCAACAAACGCCAGTTATCTCCATCTTTTTCGTAGACTTCATAGAAATCTGCATCTTGGTTACCCGCAAACTGGACCACTGCTTCAGCTTCTTGGGCATTTTTAAGAGATTGTTTCACCACAGATAGCCCCGTCGGTGCCTGTGGTGCTTGGTGATTATCCGAAATTGTCAATTGACCTAGGTTAAACTGATAATCTTTTACAGCTCCTTCATGCTCAAAGAAGAGTTTGACTGCATAGATTGTTTTACCTGCTAGTGAGCTAAGGTCAAATTCTTCATTCTTCCAGTTATCAGAAAGTGTTAGTTCTTTCCATGCGGCTGCATCCTCAAATTTGTAGTCTGGTGTTGTAGAGAAGGCCATATAAACTTTAGAGCCTTTTCCTCCCTTGTGGGCAACACGAAGTTTGGTTTTCTCTGTTACTTCTAGTTTGGTAGAATACAAATTCACATCCTGGTCCGTCTTACCAGCTACATCGCCTGAGAATTTAAGGGAGTTTCCTCCATTATAGGCATCTGTAAAGTCATATTCTGCACGAAGTTTTTCCCCTGTTGAAGTCTGCCACCAGCGCCATGTTGGCAAGACACCAGAAACAGAACGGTAGTTCCACTCAGAATCCTTAGAAACTTTGCCGTCTACAAACCATTTTCTACCATGACCTGTATTAAAGGAGGTCATGAAGGTTCGACCTACTGCTGGTGTACGGTCAGCAACTAAATTGGCAATTCCATACCACTCTTTATCTGCTGGTTTTTGAGCCGTTGGATCTCCTTGGTAACCTGTAAAGAAGATGTCTTCGTTCTTGTGGTAGTCTTCGCCTGTTTTTCCTAGACTGGTAATCGTATCTGGTGCAAAAAGTCCAAGTGACAAACGCAACTTGCCTTTTTCATCTAAGAGGGCATCCCATTTGACTTTGGTCTTATAAGAACCACCTTGTTGCAATTCCAAGCCTGCAAAGACATCATATTGACTACGCTCTAGCCATTTGGCCATCTCTACGGAGTGGTCATTCTTTTCCTTGTTCCAGTTGAAATTGGCAAAAAATTGATCTGCAGGGACTTTGTCACCTTCTTTTTGCATGAACTGGTAGTTGTAATCACCTAGACCATCTTCGTGGTAACGACCGTATTTGTAGGTCATGGCATCGTACCAAGCATACTTGATCGGGTGGTTGACTTTGGCTGCGTATTCTTTTGTATAGAGCATGAATTGGCGCATTTTTTCACCAAGAGGTGCTACCAATTCCCCCGTTGTTTCCTGATTAATGAAATAGCCATCAAAGCCATAGTACTTAGCAAGATCGACAAGTTTCCGTGCGATAGGGAAGGTGCCATCTGCGTCTTGTTTCAAGGCAGCGGCAAATTTCTCTTGGTCAGCAATACTGTTTGACCAGTTGAAAAAGAGTGTTCCATAAACGGGAACTCCGTTGCGGTGACCGGCATCAATGACATCTGGAGTTGGAACTAGACCTTCCCAGAAGACCATTGAATCCAAGTATTGCCAGTAGTCAAAAGCATAGGCCTTGAATTCTTCTCCACCAACAGAAGCGTGGTCTTTGGCCTTTGAGTTGGTATTTGCCAGCGCCTGAACCTTGGCTCTTCTGCTTGCTTTTTCGTTAACCAACTGGCCTCTATGGCGCTTGGCGAGTTCAACTGATGAACGGTTAATGGGATCATCCTCACGCGCACCCGGTTCCCATTTCAACAAATCCTCCCAGGTATCAAATTTGATTTCTTTTGGTCGGAGACTCTTTTCTTCATTTTTAGGAACGTCTGCTAGAGTCGGTTTGTCGGCTTTCTTCTCAGCTACTTGAGGAGTTTCCTCTGGTTTAACTTCTTCTTTTTCAGTTGGTTGAGCAGGTTTTTCAGTTTTATCT
The DNA here is from genome assembly GCF_001813005.1 of Streptococcus sp. HMSC062H02. Lineage (GTDB taxonomy): Bacteria > Bacillota > Bacilli > Lactobacillales > Streptococcaceae > Streptococcus > Streptococcus oralis_S. The sequence goes on along the minus strand of NZ_KV811102.1, from coordinate 52,720 downwards.
GTCGGAGTTGGCTTTGCTTCTTCTTTTTCATTAACCAGATCCGTTATTGCTGGAGTGTTTTCTGAAATTGGTTGCTCAGCTACTTTGTTCTCTGTTTCCTCTAATTGTTTTTCAAGGGCTGCAGTATCTGGATTAGTTGTTTCACTAGCGCTTGTAGCTTGGGCGCTCGTATTTGCAGCTGTTTCAGGGACTGCGACTTGTTCGGCAAGAGCTGGGCTCGCAAATAGAGCTGAACCAATCATCAAGGAACAAGCCCCGATTGACAGCTTACGAATACTGTAACGGCAACGTTTTTCAAAAAATAGATCTTTCATCTTATCCTCCTAATAAAATATAAAGTAAGCGCTTTACTTTTTGATAAAAAGTAACTGTTCTCAGTGCACACCACCAGAACAGGATCATCTTCATTTTATACTATATGAAAGCGATGTCAATCTATTTAACATAAAAACTATAACTAGGATAATAATCAGTAAAATTTGGACACAATCCTATAAATCATCTATCTTAAAGGGAATCTATCTCTCATTTTAAAAGAAAGTTCTTGTTTCTTATGAAAATTTCAGCTAAACACTTGTGAGATTTACTTTTATCCTTTAAAATAGAATAGGAGAAATTCCGTTATTATTTTTCGGAGGAAAAAGAAATGTCCATTAATTGGCAGGAAATTTTATTTCACTTTTTAGGAGGTCTAGGACTGTTTTTATACAGTATCAAGACCATGGGAGACGGTTTGCAACAAGCTGCTGGAGATCGCCTTCGTTTTTACATTGACAAGTACACTAGTAACCCCTTTTTAGGTGTTCTAGTCGGGATTGTCGTGACTGCCCTCATTCAGTCAAGTACAGGGGTTACAGTTATCACGGTTGGGCTAGTCAGTGCTAGTCTTCTCACTCTTAGACAGGCTATCGGAATTATCATGGGAGCCAACATCGGAACCACCGTTACTTCCTTTATCATCGGTTTCAAGCTTGGCGAGTATGCTTTACCCTTGATTTTCCTTGGAACCATGTTCCTCTTCTTCACAAAAAACAGAACAGCAAACAATATCGGGCGCATCCTGTTTGGTGTCGGGGGAATCTTCTACGCCCTCAACCTCATCAGTGCCGGTATGAGCCCGCTTAAAGATTTACCACAATTCAAGGAGTATATGGTAACCTTGGGACAAAATCCTATTTTAGGAGTAGTAGCCGGTGCAGTGATTACCGTCCTCATTCAGGCCTCTTCGGCAACTATCGGGATTCTACAAGGTCTCTATGCAGGTGGCTTCCTTGACCTTAAAGGTTCGCTACCAGTTCTCTTCGGGGATAATATCGGGACAACTCTAACCGTTATCATTGCGGCAGCTGGAGCCAACATCTCTGCAAAACGCGTTGCTGCAACCCACGTTACCTTTAACGTTTTAGGAACTATTCTTTGCTTAATCTTATTAGGCCCCTTCACTGCTATGATCGAGTACTTCCAGGCACTCCTTCACCTCTCACCTGAGATGACAATCGCCTTCTCTCACGGTGCCTTTAACGTAAGTAACACCATTGTACAATTTCCATTCATCGGAGCCTTGGCCTACTTTGTAACCAAGCTCATCCCTGGTGAAGACGAGGTTGTCAAGTACGAGCCCCTTTATCTCGACGAGCAACTTATCCAGCAATCTCCTTCTATCGCTCTAGGAAATGCTAAAAAAGAACTTTTGCACTTGGGGAACTATGCAGCCAAAGCTTTTGACCTTTCTTATACCTATATTATCGGTTTGGATGAAAAGGTAGCTGAAAAAGGGCACAAAACAGAGGAAGCCATCAACACCATCGATGAAAAACTCACTCGTTACCTCATCAGACTCTCAAGCGAATCCTTGAGCCAAAAGGAAAGTGAAGTGTTGACTAACATTCTGGATTCATCTCGTGATTTGGAACGGATTGGGGACCACGCAGAAGCTCTTCTCAACCTAACAGACTACCTCCAACGTAAGAATGTTCAGTTTTCTGATGCTGCTTTAGAGGAATTAGCTGAGATTTATCAAGCAACAACTGCATTTATCAAGGATGCCCTTGATAGTGTAGAAAACAATGATATTGAAAAAGCTCAAAATCTGATTGAACGCCATAAAGAAATTAACAATATGGAACGCGTTCTCAGAAAGACTCACATCAAACGCCTTAACAAAGGTGAGTGTTCTACACAAGCTGGAGTCAACTTTATCGACATCATTTCCCACTACACTCGTGTGTCTGACCATGCTATGAATCTAGCCGAAAAGGTCATTGCTGAACAAATCTAATACTCTTCGAAAATCTCTTCAAACCACGTCAACGTCGCCTTGCCGTAGGTATGGTTACTGACTTCGTCAGTTTCATCTACAACCTCAAAACCATGTTTTGAGCAACCTGCGGTTAGTTTCCTAGTTTGCTCTTTGATTTTCATTGAGTATAAGTGCCAAGAAGCTATCCTGAATGGGATGGCTTTTTCATTTCCTCATCAAAAATGTTTTTTCTGACATATAAAAAATGCTTTGATTCCATTGTGAATCAAAGCATTTTAAATAGCTCTCCAAACATAATAGCAGAAACCGCGGTTCCTCTGTACTTAGCTTCTTCCCTTTTGATAAAGCGAGCCAAGTTGATCAATTCAGGTGCTGGGTGTTTGGGATTGATGAGCAATTCACGGGTGACCAGTCCTGAGAGACGGACTGCTAGTAATTGCTCATTTGTAGTGGGTAGTTTTTTAGCAGTCTCTAGGAGAGCAGCAACTAAATCTTCACTCAAACCCTGACGAGCATGGTTGTAGAGATCTCTTATAAGGCTTTCTAGGTTTGGTTCTGCCATCCCGACCACCTCCCTTATGCTTAATAATGTTTAATCAAATCAACCGTTGAACGGTCCAATTTTTTCACCAAGGCTTGCAAAAAAGCTTGAGCTTCTAGGAAGTCATCCATCGCGTAGAGAGTTTGGTGAGAATGGATATAACGAGCGCAGACACCGATAGTTGTAGATGGGACACCACCATTTTTCAGATGAGCTGCGCCAGCGTCTGTTCCGCCTTTACCACAGTAGTATTGGTACTTGATACCAGCTTCTTCAGCTGTTGTCAAAAGGAAATCCTTCATACCTGGGAGAAGCAAGTGACCTGGATCATAGAAACGAATCAAGGTTCCGTCCCCAATCTTGCCTTGGCCACCATAAACATCACCAGCAGGTGAACAGTCAACAGCTAGGAAAACTTCTGGATCAAACTTAGTTGTAGAAGTATGAGCGCCACGAAGACCAACTTCTTCTTGGACGTTCGAGCCAAGGTAGAGTTCATTTCCGAGTTTTTGACCTGATAAAGCTTCAGCTAGCTCGCTTACCATGAGGACACCGTAGCGGTTGTCCCAAGCTTTGGAGATGATATTTTTTTCATTGGCTGTCAAGATAGCGGAGCTATCAGGTACAATGGTGTCACCCGGACGGATACCAAAGCTTTCTGCCTCAGCCTTGTCCGCAAAACCACCATCAAAAACGATATCGGCAATGGCTGGTATGGTTGGTCCACCCTTTCCACGAGTCAAATGTGGAGGAACAGATCCTGAGATCACAGGAATTTCACGACCGTCACGCGTAAAAAGTTTAAAGCGTTGACTGCTAACCACCATAGGGTTCCAGCCACCGATTTCAACCACACGGAAAGTACCGTCTGGCTTAATCTCGCTGACCATAAAACCAACTTCGTCCATGTGAGAAGCGACCAAGACACGCGGTGCATCCGCAGCTTCTGAATGTTTAATCCCGAAAATACCACCCAAGCCATCTGTCACTACTTCATCCACATGCGGTGTTAACTTCTCACGAAGATAAGCACGGACAGGCGCTTCATGACCAGAGATTGCAGCAAGCTCTGTTACTTCTTTGATTTTTGAAAATAATGTTGTCATTTCAGTTCCTTCTTTCTGTCCTCCATTTTACCACTTTTTATAGGAGAAGGATAGTGGGAAGGTGGATTGGTTTTTACTCAGTTTTCCAATAAAAGAGAGGGGCAGATATTATTTCAGGAATTTTTCTTTCTTTTTACATTAAATTGTCAGAAAATTTATTGACAGATTAAAAAAATCATGTTACATTATCTCCAAGGCTATTTTTATACCAAATCTACATGAAAGGACGGAGCATGAAACTCTCTCATATTTTAACAGGCTTACTTCTACTCCTGCTCTTTCTCTCCATTAGTATTGGAACCAGTGATTTTTCTTGGGAAAAATTCTTTGCTTTTGACCAACAGACTTGGCTTCTCTTTCAAGAGTCGCGTCTTCCAAGAACCATCAGCATTCTCCTGGCTGCATCTAGCATGAGTATGGCAGGCCTTCTCATGCAGACCATTACTCAAAATCAGTTTGCTGCTCCGAGTACAGTCGGAACGACAGAAGCTGCCAAACTGGGAATGGTGTTGAGCCTCTTTGTCTTTCCGTCTGCGAGTCTGACCCAAAAGATGCTCTTTGCTTTTGGCTCATCCATTTTATTTACCCTCTTCTTCCTGGCCTTTATGACTATTTTTTCTGTAAAGGAAAGGTGGATGTTGCCCTTGATCGGGATCATCTATAGTGGGATTATCGGTTCTGTCACAGAAGTTATCGCCTATCGTTTCAATCTGGTTCAGAGTATGACTGCTTGGACCCAGGGCTCCTTCTCCATGATTCAGACTCATCAGTATGAGTGGCTCTTCTTAGGCCTCATTATCCTGATAGCCGTTTGGAAATTATCCCAAACCTTCACCATCATGAATCTGGGCAAGGAAACCAGTGAGAGTTTAGGGATTTCCTACTCCCTACTTGAAGAGCTGGCCCTCTTTCTGGTGGCGCTAACGACAAGTGTCACCATGATTACCGTGGGTGCCTTGCCTTTTCTCGGAGTCATCGTTCCCAATCTTATCCGCAAGCGCTATGGAGATAATTTGAGTCAAACCAAACTCATGGTCGCTCTGGTCGGTGCTAATCTAGTTCTGGCCTGTGACATCCTCTCTCGAGTCTTGATTCGGCCCTATGAGCTGTCTGTCAGTCTCCTACTAGGAATCATTGGTAGTCTCGTCTTTATCCTACTTCTATGGAGAGGGGGACAAAAGGATGCAGTTTAAAAGCAAACATACCAAACTCTTCTGCCTTCTCATTATTCTGGCCATCGGAGCTTGCCTCCTCTACTTTTGGCCCATCACTCAGCTGTCTGCCTTTGCCTGGAAGCTACGTTCCCAAAAAATCATCGTTTATCTCTTGGTAGCCATCGCGACAGGGATTTCGACCATTAGTTTTCAAACCCTGACGGAAAATCGCTTTCTGACGCCAAGTATTTTGGGAATCGAATCCTTCTATATCTTGCTACAGACCCTGCTACTGATATTTGAAAGCAAATTTCTACAGCTTGGGAAGTCGCCTGTCTTAGAATTTCTAGTCTTACTTCTGCTTCAATCCCTCTTCTTTCTCGCCTTACAAGGCTACTTGAAGACGCTGATGAAGCAAAATCTGGTTTTCATTCTGCTAATCTGCCTAGCCCTGGGAAGTCTCTTTCGAAATATCAGTACCTTCCTCCAAGTCCTGATGGATCCAAATGAATACGATAAACTGCAGAACAGTCTCTTTGCTTCCTTTCAGCATCTCAACACTTCCATCCTAGCCATCGGTTCTCTGATCATCCTCGCCTTGACAATCTTTTTCTTTCGAAAAGCAGTCGTTCTGGATGTCTTGCACCTGCAAAGAGAAACGGCTCAGATACTTGGACTCGATGTTGAAAAAGAACAGAGAGAACTCCTCTGGGGCATCGTGCTCTTGACCTCAACAGCGACTGCCTTGGTAGGGCCTATGGCCTTCTTCGGCTTTATGCTGGCCAATCTCACTTACCTGATTGTCAAAGATTATCGGCACAAGTTGCTCTTTATCCTAGCCATTCTGATTGGATTTATTAGTTTGACCTTGGGGCAAGCCCTCATCGAACGAGTCTTTGCACTGGAAATTCGCATCAGCATGATCATCGAGAGTGTGGGTGGTCTCTTATTCTTTATCTTACTTTACAGGAGGGCGCGTCGGTGAAACTGGAAAACATTGACAAATCCATTCAAAAACAGGATATTTTGCAAGACATTTCCCTTGAAGTCAGTCCTCAGAAACTGACAGCCTTCATTGGTCCAAATGGTGCTGGAAAATCAACTCTTCTCTCTATCATGAGCAGACTGACCAAGAAAGATCAGGGAATTCTCAGTATCAAAGGCCGTGAAATCGAGAGTTGGAATTCGCAAGAACTGGCCAAAGAACTCACCATCCTAAAGCAGAAGATCAATTACCAAGCCAAATTGACTGTAGAAGAACTGGTCAGTTTTGGACGTTTTCCCTACAGCCGTGGTCGACTGAGAGCAGAAGACAGGGAAAAAATCCGAGAAACTCTGGACTATCTGGAACTGACCAACTTAAAAGACCGCTACATCGATAGTCTGTCTGGTGGACAGCTCCAACGTGTCTTTATCGCCATGGTACTAGCTCAGGATACAGACTTTATCTTGCTAGACGAACCGCTCAATAATCTCGATATCAAGCAAAGCGTCAGCATGATGCAGATTCTCAAGCGACTGGTGGAGGAACTTGGCAAAACCATTATCATCGTCCTCCACGATATCAACATGGCTAGCCAATATGCGGATGAAATTGTTGCCTTCAAGGACGGTCAAGTTTTTTGCAAGGGAACGACTGCTCAAATCATGCAGGCTGACCTGCTCAGTCAACTCTATGAGATTCCCATCACGCTGGCGGATATCAATGGCAAAAAGATCTGCATCTATAGCTAGCTATTCTGAACTCATGTTAGAGAGCCCTCTGTCTCTTAGCTAACAAGCCTATCTAAGAGCCCCCTACATCGTTATCACATTTTAAAAAGGAGAAATCATGAAAACATCCCTTAAACTTTATCTCACCGCCCTAGCGGTTAGTTTCTTGCTCTTACTTGGTGCATGTAGTACAAATACAAACTCAAGTACCAGCCAGACGGAGACCAGCACTTCTACTCCAACAGAAGTGACCATTAAAAGCTCACTAGACGAGGTTAAACTGTCAAAAGTTCCTGAAAAGATTGTGACCTTTGACCTCGGTGCTGCGGATACTATTCGCGCTTTAGGTTTTGAAAAGAATATCGTCGGAATGCCTACAAAAACTGTTCCGGCTTACCTAAAAGATCTTGCAGGAAATGTCAACAATGTGGGTTCCATGGTTGAGCCAGACCTAGAAGCCATTGCCGCCCTTGAACCGGATTTGATTATCGCTTCACCACGTACCCAAAAGTTCGTAGACAAGTTCAAAGAAATTGCTCCAACTGTCCTCTTTGAAGCTGGAAAAGAAGACTACTGGACTTCTACCAAGTCTAATATCGAATCCCTAGCAAGCGCCTTTGGTGAAACTGGTACGCAGAAAGCCAAGGAAGAATTGGCTAACCTGGACAAGAGCATCCAAGAAGTCGCTACTAAAAACAAAAGTTCTGACAAAAAAGCCCTTGCTATCCTCCTCAATGAAGGAAAAATGGCTGCCTTTGGTGCCCAATCTCGTTTCTCTTTCTTGTATCAAACCTTGAAATTCAAACCAACTGATACTCAATTTGAAGACTCTCGACACGGACAAGAAGTCAGCTTTGAAAGTGTCAAAGAAATCAATCCTGACATCCTCTTTGTCATCAACCGTACCCTTGCCATCGGTGGGGACAACTCTAGCAACGATGGCGTCCTAGAAAATGCCCTCATCGCTGAAACTCCTGCTGCTAAAAATGGAAAAATTATCCAACTAACACCAGACCTCTGGTATCTAAGCGGTGGTGGTCTTGAATCAACCAAACTCATGATTGAAGACGCTCAAAAAGCTTTGAAATAAACAAGAAAACCCGACATCAAATGATGTTGGGTTATTTTTTTTCTTGATTTCGTCTGAGTGAAAAGTGGTCTGGCACAGGATCTTTGCCTATTTTCGACCAAGGATGACAACGCAAAATCCGAGCCAAGCCCATCAAAACACCCTTGAAACCATGTTTTTCAATAGCCTGGATCATGTAGTTGGAACAAGTAGGCTCAAAACGACAAGAGGGTGGAAAGACTGGTGAGATAAAACGTTGGTAAAAGCGTACTGGTGCTATTAAGATTCGTTTCATTATTTCTTGGTTACAGCCATAGTGTGTAGTTGGCTGATTTCTTTTTTATTAAGGCGACGGGATTCTCCTGGACGAAGACCTGTCAAGTCTAGGTGTCCAAAACGTGTCCGAGACAACTTATCCACTTGAAGACCGACAGCTTCAAACATCTTTTTAACCTGATGGTTACGTCCTTCATGGATGGTCAACTGTACCACAGAGCGATTTTTAACTGGATCCACTTTGAGAATTTCATAAACAGCTGGCTTGGTTTTCTTGCCATCAATCTCAAGACCACGGGTCAAGGGGCGGAGATTATCCTTATTGGCCACACCTTTAACACGCGCGACATAGACCTTATCAATCTCATTACGTGGGTGAATCATCTCATCCGTAAAGTCCCCATCATTGGTCAAAATCAAAACACCGGATGTATCCCAGTCCAAACGTCCCACAGGGTAAATGCGTTCTTTTACATTGGGCAAGAGGTCCACAACAGTCTTACGGCCCTTGTCGTCTGTCACACTGGAAATCACTCCACGTGGTTTGTTAAGCAGATAGTAGACCTTTTCTTCGTTGTAGATAGGTTGACCTTCCACTTCGACTTTATCACCAGACTTGATGGTCGTTGCGAGTTCACGCACTACCTGTCCGTTGACCGTTACCAAGCCTTGCTTGATCAACTCTTCTGCTTTTCTCCTACTGGCCACACCTGCGTGGGCAATATATTTATTGATTCTCATCTTCTTCTATCCTTTCACCAAATAATTGGCTTTCTTGCGCTTGAATCTCAAGCTCATCAATCACTGGCAATTCTTCCAAATGGTTAATTCCCATGTAATCTAGGAAATAATCTGTAGTCACATAGAGATTGGGACGACCCAACACTTCTTTTTTCCCGTCTTCTCGTATCAAATCAAAGGCCTGTAACTTTGCCAAGGCTCCACTCGAGTTAACCCCACGAATAGCATCAATCTCAATTCGGGTAATCGGCTGCTTGTAGGCAATGATGGACAAGGTCTCAAGAGCAGCCCGAGACAAACTTTGGTTGATGGGTGCCTTGGAGTATTCCTTCAAAATCGCTGCAAATTGAGGCTTGGTCACCAATCTGTATGCTCCCGCTGTCTCAATCAGGGACAAGCTCGAATCCTGGTCTTTCTCATACTTTTGGGCTAATTTTTCTAAACTCTGTTGGATGCCTGTCGGTGGAAGTGAGAGGAGTTCAGCCAACTGACGAACCCGAATCCCATCTTCACCTGCTACAAACAAGAGCGCTTCTATTTCTGCTAAAGTACTCATCTTTCCTCTCTATCAAGTCTAGCTTTGTGCCTCTTGACTTTCTTCCTTCTTTTCCATGAGATAGATATCTCCGAAACTCTCCTCTTGCACGAGGATCAATTCCTGAGTTTTGATTAACTCTAGGGTTGCCAAAAAGAGGGTAATAACCTCTTGAACATTCTGGGCTTCCTTGAACAAATCCTGCAAACGCAACTGGTCTCGTCCAGACAAGGACTCTTTTACGATGACCATCATGTCCTCAATCTTATACTCATCCCGCAAAATGGTCGTGTGATTCTGTGCGAACTCCTCTTTTTTCTTGGCTAGGATATTTGAAAAAGCCAAAAAGAGGTCAATGGTCGTCTTGTCATGTACAAGCTCTGCATCTTCGTAAATCAACTCTGTCGGCGCTTTGGAATAGTACTGAGCCCGATCTTGGTGCTTAGCCTCCAAGTGCTCACCCAGGAGTTTGAACTTGCGGTATTCTTCGATTTGAGAGAGAAGGTCCTGCTCCAGGTCATCCTCTAAGTCTGTCACTTCTGCTACCTTTGGCAAGAGCTTGCGGCTCTTGATTAGCATCAGCTGACTGGCCATAACCATATACTCGCCCGTTACTTCCAGACGCATGGCCTGCAGAGTTGAGACATAGGCTAGATACTGCTCGATGACTTCCGTAATGGGCACATCGTAGATATCCATCTGGTACTTAGAAACCAAGTGCAAGAGCAGGTCCAGGGGCCCTTCAAAATCTTTTAATTTAATATCCATTATCTATATTTTTCTAAGGTCAGGACTGTTTTTAATCCTAATTTTTTTGCAATTTCGTACAAATCGACCTTGTTTTCTATCTGTCTTAGAATGAACTGTTCCCGTAGGGCTTGGGCTGATAGTTCTGGGAAACCTTTCTCCTTGACAAAGGACTCCAGCTGACGAAAGGCCCACTGACGAGAATAGGCTTTCCCTCCCCTTTCAAAGAGATAGGTCTGCCCCATCAAGGGTTCCAATTCTGAAAGCAAGGTCCTAGGAATGGCTACAATCCTCTGTTGGGAAGCCTTGTTAATTCGCAACACCTGAAAATCCAGATTGATATCTGCAACCTTAAGGGCTAAAATCTCACTTGGCAAGAGCCCTATTTCCAAGATAAGAAGCGCCAGCAAGCGTCCTTCTGGATAATTACTTTCCTGCCAAAAAGAGTCTAGGTCTAGAATTTCTGGTTTTTCAATCTTCTTTTCAGCTTGTTTAGCTAATTCCAGACGGTAAAAACTGTCCACTTCTCCTTTTCGATAGAGAAAGTAGAGAAATTGGTTACAGGCCGAAAGTTTTCGCTTCTGGGCGCTGATTTTTAGATTGGCTAGCTGGGCTTGGTAAATCTTGAGACTAGTCTCAGAAATCCGTTCCCCTACCATGTCTAAAAATTGCTCCAAATCATACTTATAAGACTGCTTGGAATTGGCAGACAAGTCCTGTTTTTCCTCTAAAAAGGCTGAAATCCTATCTCTCATTTGCATCGAATCTCATATTCCTTACTAAAGTCATGCAAGAGGGCATTAACGGCCTTGAGGATGGACTTGCGCGTGATGATTCCTTGGAAAATTCCTTCATCATCTACCACTGGCAAGAAGGGTTCATCCACCAGTTTATGGAGGACTTCAGTGATGTTATAGTCTGGAGCGACGACTGCCACATCTGTCTTGGTCATATTAACGATGTCTGTCGTTGCCATCTGCTCATCCGTCAAACCTTGCTCCATTTGATAAGCCAAAATGTCTCTCAGCCCAATGGTTCCAACAAAGCGTTTGTCAAAGGTCACAACAGGGATACGGGTATAAGTGATTTGGCTCAACACTAAAATCGCATGATCAGCATTATGGGTATCAATCAAAGCTGCTAGATTCTCAGCGGGGGTAAGAAAAGTCTCTTCCTGCTCCAGTAAAAATGCTTCAAATTCCTTGGCAATCATCGAGCAAACTCCTTGGACAAGCCTGGATAAACCTCATGATCACGTGTCAAAAAGTCTACTTTAAAATAGCTGTCATCAATTTCCACACGGGCATAGAGGCATTCTCTGATGGTTCCTCTTGGTTGGCTGATGGAGCCTGGATTTAAAAAGAGTGTTTTGCCTTCCATCCAAGCATTTGGCACATGCAAGTGACCATAGAGACAGATATCGGCATCTTCTTCCTGAGCCCAGTAGTCCAACTTTTGAAAGTTGAAATTGATGTCAAACAAGTGTCCATGCGTCTGGATGATCTTGGTTGGACCAAGTTGAGTCACCAAACGTTCTGGATAACCAGCATAAAAGTCCATATTTCCTTTGACGACATGGATGCCTTCCCAGAGCGGAGAGTCTGGACGGAGTTCAGAGTCACCATCGTGAAAAATGGCATCGACTTTCCCCAGATAGCGATCACGAATTTCTTCCACAATCAAGCTATCGCCATGGGAATCACTCATTACAATGATGGTTTGCTTTGCCATGATGGAAATACCTCCAAAAGTTTCTTAACGGCTAAGGCGCGGTGAGATTGGCTATTTTTTTCTTCAAGGGTTAGCTCAGCTGAGGATTTGCCTGTCTCTCCCACAAGGAAGAGGGGATCATAACCAAAGCCATTTTCACCCTTGGGTTCAAAGTTAATGTAACCCGGCCAGTCAGCTTCGACAACCAAGCTTTCCTTGTTTGGACTGGCTACAACCAGGGTCGTGTGGAATTGAGCCGAACGGTCCTTAAGGTCAAAGACCATGGCCAATTCGTGCAAGAGCTTGGCATTATTTTCACGATCAGTCGCTCCCACTCCTGCAAAACGGGCTGACCAGACACCTGGCAAGCCACCTAGGACATCGACTTTGAGACCTGAGTCATCTGCTAGAACTATCTTACCTGTTAATTGGGAAATGGTTTCTGCCTTAAGTCGAGCATTTTCTTCAAAAGTCATGCCTGTTTCTGCTACTTCAGGCAGGTCAGGATAGTCATTAAGATTTTCCACATCATAGCCTAGCTTGTCAAAGATAGCTCGGAATTCCTTGGTCTTGCCCTCGTTACGAGTCGCAATCAACAAGGTTTCTCTAACTTTACTAGTTTCAAAGAAGGCATGAACATTGACCCCTTCTTTAGGCAATTCTATATGCAGGAGTTGCCCATTTTCAACCAAGAGTAGGGCTCCCTGACGTTGGATGACTTCCAAGTTACGTCCTGCTTCTGCATTTAAAATCTCGACGATAAAGGAGAGCAGACGGTAGTTAGAAGACCAGCGCATCACCGTTATCGTAATTGGAAAGCCATTTTCTTCGTCACGAAAAATCCGCGCCAAATCCATAAAATCAAGATCAAGCGGATCTTTGATGAGACTGTAGATGCCTCCATAGACGTCCCAGACACCGACATACCAGTCCTGGTCGTCCTTGTATTCGTAAATTTTGTTTGTCATAAAGTTACATGCTCCACATGAATCTCTTTTTCCAGCCATTCTGCTCCAATTTGAGCAAAACTTTGGCTGCTGGCTGTTGTGTAAAAACGATGTTGAAGAGGCCCCGCATCTCGGCTACGATTGATTTCAAAATAATTGAGTAAGACTGAGATATCTCGTACACACTCAGCCCCACTATCGATGAGCTGAACCTTTGGTCCCATGACATTTTGGATGATAGGGCGAAGGAGTGGGTAATGGGTACAACCCAGAATCAAGCTATCCACCTTGCCGACCAAGGGACGCAGGGTTTCATAAACCACTTTCTTGGTGACACTGGTTGACAGGGCACCAGACTCGACCAAGGGGGCAAACTTGGGACAGGCCAAACTCTCCACCTGTAAGTCCGGATCTAGATCGTTGATTTTCTGACGGTAGATATCAGATTGTACCGTCATGGGCGTTCCAATGACTCCGATTTTCCCACCTTGGCTGGACTTGATAGCTGCCGAAGCTCCTGGCAAAATCACACCCAAGACAGGAATGTCTAGTTGAGCCTTGATTTCTTCCCAGACGACCGCAGTCGCAGTATTACAAGCAATGACAATCATTTTGACATCCTTGGTCAAGAGAAAGTTGACCAACTGCCAAGTATACTCACGAATTTGCTCAGCAGGACGGGGCCCGTAAGGCGCCCGTGCCGAATCTCCAATATAGACGATTTCTTCATGGGGAAGCTGGCGCATGAGCTCGCGCACAACGGTCAAGCCCCCGACACCTGAATCCAAAAAACCAATCGGTCGATTATCCATACAGTCTTCTTTCTAGTCTTTTTTCTGATTGATAGTTCATTATAATTACTTGTCCTAAATGAACGGATAGACAGCTTGATAGAATGGAAACTGCCTCTCTCTTAATCATAATCAAATATCAATAGAATGCAAGGAAAAAGTCTTATCCTTGAGAACTATTGAACATAGTGAGAAGTCTGGAACTTTCATCCCAGACTTTTCCTATTTATTTCTTTTTATTGTTAGCAAGGGCTGCTTTTTGTTGGCGGATGATTTGGTGGTAAACTTGTTGTACCTTGGCTTCGCTTGGTTTTTGACCATTTGCGCTCAAAAGAGCACGAACTGCCTCAGCGTTCAAACGTGGGTTGTCCGCAAATTCTTTTTCGATTTGCTTACGAACCAAGTACATCCCTCCAAGAGCTCCTCCTAGAAAAGCTAGCACAATCAAGATAATTGCTAAAAGTAAATCCATTCTTTTTCTCCTGTTTCTTTTTGAGTCTTCTATATTATACCATAAAGTGACTTTCCTGACTAGTTTAGATTCCCTGTTGATATTCGTTATTTTTCCACCCTGTGTTTTGAAGAGAGCTTCTATTTTACGCGATTTGCTAATACTATCATCTTATAAAAATAGACAAACACAAAGCTGTGTTTGTCTATCATCCGAAACAGTTATAGGAGATACCGTCTCTTTACTGTCTATCTTTCTTTTCCCAGATTAACAATCTGAAACTAGTATAAATCAGAACGATTCCGCTCAGCTGAATCCATAAGGAAATTCTTGAACCTGTGCTAGGAAGATGACCTGCATTAGAAATCATTGATAACTCCTTCGCGCTCTTCTCTGTTGATATCTGTTTAATATCTTGCACTTGTTTTGAAGTGTCTAAAAGAATTTGAGAACTTTTTTGAGTAGGTGGCTCAGAATTTGTCTGAAGTCGTTGATCCTGTTTAGCAAGATCTCTCTCCGTCTGATCTAGAATTTCTATATAGTAATCATCCGCCTGCTGCTTTTCTTGCATTTTCAGTTTAGTCACTAAACGGTTGTAGTTCACTTGAGTAGCAGCTTGTGCCGTTTGCAAGTTGCTCAACTGCTCAATTGCCGCAAGTTGCGCTGCTTCCTTGGCTTTCACCTTTTGTTCAGCTGCTTCTAGCACCTCTTCAGCTTTGGAAAGTTGTTCTTCAGCTTGAACCAAATTCGACACTTTACTCTTTGCTTCCATCACTGCTGTTTGAGCTTTGACGAGTTGTTCCTGAGCAGTATCCCTTTTTTCAATAGCATCAGCAAGCGTACTAGTAGCATCTTTAAGCAAAGCTTCTTCTTTGGAAACATCGGCTTGTGCAGCAGTCAAGTTCTTTTGTGCAATAGAAAGGGCATCCCTAGCTTTTGATAAAACCTTCACTTTATCATCCTTTTCCCTTTCAACGTTATTAGCAATTGTTTGTGCTAACCTCAAGGCCTCTTTATCAGTTTCTAACTGATTTTTAGCTTCTTCTAAAGCTTGTTTAGCTTGTTCAAGCCCAAGAGGTGTTTGTGTTGCTTCATCAAAGGCTGTTTGAGCTTGAGTGGCTACTAACTGAGCTTGTTCATAAACTGTTTTTGCATTTTCCTTATCTGCTTGAGCTTGATTATTTGCAGCCTGAGCTACATCAAAGGCTGTCTGAGCTTGTTCAAGCTTTTCTTGATTTGCTTCCCCAGATTTTCCACCAATTGGCGTCGCATCAAAATTGTTTTTACTAGCATATTTCACCTGATCTTCCGAAACCATCGTGAAATGAGATACTGTAATATCGTTCTCCATTGAAAAATCAACGCCTAGATAATTCTTTTGACTTCCTGTATTCAAACCAGAAATAGATTTAGCATGCACCCACTCATAGCCATTATACATGAATTCAACCAATGAAAAATATATATCACGTTTCATATCTGCCACACTCATTTGAGAAGTGTTTGCCTTCCAGATATATGCATTTTCGTAATATTGAATCCCTTCTTGTTCTTGTTCAGAACTAGTTGTAACCAGTCCATACTCACGCGCAACTCGGTTAATACCCCATGCGTCATGATGGTAACGATTCATCAAATCCCAAGACCAATTATCATTTTTATATTCACGTGCTACTTTATCCGCAAATTCAAGTGCTGAAGGAGTAACAACTACCTCGCCCGTCCCCATTTGCGAACGAATTTGGTTAATCAATTCTGCTGTAAACTGAGATATTTCCAAACGGACATCATAAGGAATATTATTTGTATCTATCAGCGTTTTACTATCATTTGGGTCTGCTACATAATTGTTAAAAGATTTAGCCTTATCATTTACAGCTGTCAAGGTAGCTTCAATCTGACTAATCTGTGACTGCAGAGTATTTGGATCTGCCAACTGTTTTAAAGCAGCAATATATTCTGGAGTCATATAGAACGTATTCTTAGTATTAGATGTAACTGGAGCACCTGTATTCTTAGCTGCACTCAATGTAGCTTTTGCTGGTTCAAGTGCTGACTGTTTCTTTTCTGCTTTTGCACTAGCATCATCAAATGCTTGCTTACTTGTTAATACTGCATCATCAGCCTTACTCTTATTAGCAGTTGCTTCAGCTAATTTCTTCTGACGTTCTTCATCTGATTGATTGGCCTTTTCTACACCTTGTTGAGCTTTATCAACCGCGGTTTGACTGGCAGCGACTTTCGTTTTTGCTTGTTCAAGGTTTGTATCCGCGTCAGATGTTGACTCTGTCAATGTTGACTGTGCAACATCAACATCTTGTTGAGCTTGGGTTGCTTTTTCAGCTTCCCCTTTTTCCTTCTCTTTTGCAGCGGCTAAGGATTGAGCTTGATGATCCACTTGCGACTGTGCTTCTTCAAGCTCAGTCTTGCTACTTGCCAGATTGGCATCTGCTTTTTTTTCTTCATCCAACTTGGTCGCTAGGTCTGATTGCGCTTCTTTTAATGCAGTAGGCGCAGATTCTACAGCCTCTTTTGCTACATCAACATTCTGCTGAGCTATCTTTAGTTCATCTTTGGCTGTAGCTGTGGATTGTCTAGCCTCCTCTACATCCCTTTGAGCTTCCGACACTACTCGATTTACACGATTAAGGTCTGCTTTTGCTGCATCTACTTCACCTTGTGTAACGTTAGAAACAGGTGATTGTTTTTCTTCTCTTTGAGAACTCGTGTTCTCTCCTGAAGGCGTTGAGTTTTCACGCACTTGATCCGCTTTAACACCTTTCGTAAAGAAAATCGAAAGAGCAACTGCACTTATTGAAAATGCACTGAGCATTTTTTTAAACATAAAATATTCTCCTTTAATTTTTATCATTAGGAAAAATGACTAAATTATTTTATCATGTTTACCTTTATCAAGAAAGACGTCAAGTATTAAATATAGCGTATTTATTTGAAAATCAAAGAAATTGTCATTAAATTGTCATTTATTTTTTTCTAAAAATCCTCATAAAAACGGGAATCTTTCAAGGCAGACATTTTTATAAATGGTTCTTCTTGACAATCTTTTTACTTTTTTTTACATTTTAAAGACGAGTTTTAAAAAACGGTATATTATTTAATTATTTACTTTTTAAGTTGACAATCATTTTTCTTTATTTGAGTCAGTTAACTCTATCCTGTTATAAATATTTAATATATACTTCTACAAAATAAAAAACAAACTTCATCTAGAAGCTTGTTTTTTCTGATCCTTACTCTAAAATCGTTTATTTACTTTTTAAATATAGTGCTAGGCTATGATACGGTTTCAGAAGGATTTTTTCTGATACTTCTACATCTTCATAGTTTGAAATCAGAATCTGTCCATTTTGATAGTCTACTGGTAAGTCGATTTCTACTTCTGTGGCATAAAAGTTATTGAGGACCAGTAACTTTTCATCCTCATACTGACGTTCAAAGGCATAGACTTGCTGACTGTCTTCAAAAGCTGGTTTGTAGCTCCCTTCTGAGATGAGCGGCATTGCCTTACGAAGTCGAATCAAGTTTTGATAGAAGGCGAAAATTGGGCCTTTGATTTCATTTTCTACGTTGATATCTTTATAGGATTTACCAGCTTTCAACCATGGAGTGCCTGTTGAAAATCCAGCATTTTCTGAAGCATCCCACTGCATGGGAATGCGTGAATTATCACGTGACTTGGCCTGAATAATCTGGAAGGCTTCTTGTTCACTTTTCCCTTCTTTTAAGAGCATCTGATAGGCATTGATGGACTCGACATCCACATAATCAGCCACGGAATCATAGTCTGGGTCAACCATTCCGATTTCCTCACCCATATAGATATAAGGTGTCCCACGTGACAGGTGAATGCTGGCAGCCAGCATAGTCGCCCCTTCATTGCGGAAATGTTGAATATCTACAAAACGATTTAAGGCTCGTGGTTGGTCGTGATTGTTCCAGAAAAGAGCGCTCCAGCCATTTTTGTCACTCATTTCCTTGCCCCAGCTATGGTAAAGACTTTTCAACTCTTCGAAATCAAAGGGAGCTAAAGTCCACTTCTGTCCGTCCTTGTAGTCCACCTTGAGATGATGAAAATTAAAGGTCATGGATAACTCCTGACGGTCAGGTGACGAATAGAGGACACAGTTTTCCATGGTGGTAGAGGACATTTCCCCAACTGTCATAAAGCTATCGTCTGATCCAAAAGTGGCTTGATTCATCATGCGCAAATAGTCATGAACGATGGGCTTGTCTGTGTAAGCTGGCTTGCCTTCATTTTCAGGACAATCCACTAAGACCTCATCCTTGCCGATCAAATTGATCACATCAAATCGGAAACCTTTGACCCCCTTGTCTCGCCAGAAATTGACAACCTTGAAAAGTTCCTTGCGGACATTGGAATTGCGCCAATTAAGGTCAGCCTGAGTCTCGTCAAAGAGGTGGAGGTAATATTTCCCTGTATCCCCGAAAGGTGCCCAGGCAGAGCCGCCAAACTTAGACTGCCAGTCTGTCGGTTGGTCTTGGATGAAGAAAAAGTCTTGGTAGTACTGGTCGCCAGCTAGGGCTTTCTGAAACCATTCGTGTTCTGTCGAGCAATGATTGAGCACCATATCTAACATAAAGTCAATCTTGTGCTCTTTACCGACACGTACCATCTCTTCAAAATCAGCCATATCACCAAAAAGAGGATCCACTGCCATATAATCTGAAATATCGTAACCATTATCCCGTTGGGGGCTTGGGTAGAATGGATTGAGCCAGACCATATCCACACCTAGCTTGGCTAGATAGGGAATTTTTTCGATAATCCCACGGAAATCCCCAATACCATTTCCAGTGGTGTCTTTATATGATTTTGGATAGATTTGATAGACTACTTTTCCTTTATCAAGTGCCATCTGTTTCTCCTTTTCTGATAAAAGGGAGGAACCCGTGTTCCTTCCCTGTTTGTTTTATTTCAATTATACTCAATGAAAATCAAAGAGCAAATTAGGAAGCTAGCCGCAGGTTGCTCAAAGCACCGCTTTGAGGTCGCAGATAAAGCTGACGTGGTTTGAAGAGATTTTCTAAGAGTATTAGATTCGTGTAGCGACCATGAGAGCTTCCCCAGCTTGGATAGTTGTTGGATAAGTTCCAGTAATAGTCGCTGTATAAGCATCTTGGTTCGTGATGATAACAGGAGTTTCTGTCACGAGACCTGCAGCCTTAATGACATCCATATCAAAACGAATCAATTTTTGACCTACTGTGACGTGGTCTCCTTGGGCTACGAGACTTTCAAAACCTTTACCATCAAGACCGACTGTATCCATACCGATGTGAATGAGCAATTCTACCCCCTCATCAGAGACAATACCGATGGCATGCTTGGTAGGGAAAGGAACCGTCACCGTCCCATTGACTGGAGCAGTCAACTCACCTTGGCTTGGTTCAATGACTAGACCTTGTCCCATGACACCTGATGCAAAAACAGGGTCCGTCGCTTGACTCAATTCTTTCACTTGACCAGTCAGTGGGCTGATAATTTCTACTGGAGCAAGGGGTACTGGTTCATGACTGACAAATTCTGCCTCTTCTTGGGCAACGAATTCTGCCTGTAAGGCTGTATCATCCTCTGTCTTTGTAAAGAGACCGACCTTGCGGAAGAAGAAAGTCAAGAGCATTGGTACAACAATAGCAACTAGCATGGTTCCTGCAAATGGTAGCATATATTGAGGTTGAATAGAGAGGATACCTGGCAAACCTCCGATACCGATAGAAGCTGCTGTTACATTGAAAGTAACGGATAACATGCCGGCAAGGGCTGAACCAATCATCCCAGCTACAAATGGATAAATGTATTTGACATTGACCCCAAAGAGGGCTGGTTCTGTAACACCGAGATAGGCTGAAATGGTTGCAGGAAGTGAAATCTGAGCCTCACGCTCATCATGGCGGTGCATGAAATAATAGGCAAATACGGCAGAACCTTGGGCAATATTAGAAAGAGCGATCATTGGCCAAAGGGCAGTTCCGCCAGCATCCGCAATCAATTGTGTATCGATGGCATTGGTCATATGATGCAAACCAGTGATGACAAATGGAGCGTAGAGGGCACCAAAAATCGCACCGTAGAGCCATTTAACTGGACCTGTCAAACCTGCCAAGACAACTGCAGAGAGTCCTTGCCCAATTGTCCAACCGATTGGTCCCAAGACAGTGTGAGCCAAAATCAAGGCTGGAATCAATGACAAGAAAGGCACAAAAATCATGGAAATGACTTCTGGAATATGCTTGCGCCAGAAAATTTCAAGATAAGACAGACTCAAACCTGCAAGCAAGGCTGGGATAACTTGAGCTTGATAACCAATACGATTAACCGTAAAGTAGCCAAAATTCCATACCCAGTTGGCTGCGATTTCTTCTGTTGAAGTAGAAGCAACTGCATAGGCATTGAGCAACTGAGGTGAAACCAAACAGATCCCAAGTACAATTCCCAAGATTTGGCTGGTTCCCATCTTACGAGAGACAGACCAGGTAATTCCTACAGGCAAGAACTGGAAGATTGCTTCACCAGGCAACCAGAGGAAGTGATTGACCCCTGCCCAAAACTGAGAGGATTCTGTGATGGTCTTGCCATCCAACATCGACCAATGAACACCTTCAAGAACATTACGGAAACCGAGGATTAGTCCACCAACAATCAGGGCTGGAATAATCGGTGTAAAGATTTCCGCTAGAGTGGTCATGACACGTTGAAGTACATTTTGATTGCTCTTAGCCGCAGATTTGGCTGCTTCTTTGGAAACACCCTCAATGCCTGAAACAGCTGTAAAATCATTATAAAAAATCGGTACGTCATTCCCAATAATCACCTGAAATTGACCCGCATTTGTAAAGGTCCCTTTGACGGCTGGAATCGACTCGATGACCTTGACATTGGCCTTCTTTTCGTCTCCGAGAACAAAGCGCATCCGTGTCGCACAGTGGGTGACAGCAGTGACATTCTCCTTACCTCCAATCGCTTGAAGCAGATCTTTGGCTTCTTGTTCAAATTTTCCCATTTGATTCTCCTTATATTTGTCAAAGCAAGCTTGACTTGATAGCTCTATTGTAAACGATACCAAACTTGTAGGCAACTTGTTTGCGATAAAGAGAGGGTGTTTTTGCATATTTTCTAGCACTTGTATGGTAAAATGGATACAAGTATGTATGAAATAAGACTCAAAACTCATTTAATACTCAATGAAAACCAAAGAACAAACTAGGAAGCTAGCCGCAAGCTGTACTTGAGTACGGTAAGGCGACGCTGACGTGGTTTGAATTTGATTTTCGAAGAGTATAAGGAAGCAAGATGAAGAAATACCAACAACTATTTAAGCAAATCCAAAAAACCATTCAAAGCGAGACTTACGCTGTCGGAGATTTCCTCCCCAGTGAACACGAACTCATGGATCAGTATCAGGTGAGCCGTGACACCGTCCGAAAAGCTCTGTCCCTCCTCCAAGAGGAAGGATTGATCAAAAAGATAAGGGGGCAAGGTTCCCAAGTCATCAAAGAAGAAACCGTCAATTTTCCTGTCTCTAACCTAACCAGCTACCAAGAACTGGTCCAGTAACTTGGACTGCGCTCTAAAACCAACGTGGTCAGTCTGGACAAGATCATTATCGATAAAAAGTCCTCACTGATAACCGGCTTTCCAGAGTTTCGGATGGTGTGGAAGGTAGTCCGCCAGCGTGTAGTAGATAATCTAGTATCCGTTCTGGATACGGACTATCTGGATATGGAACTGATTACAAATCTCACTCGCCAAATCGCTGAGCAGTCTATCTACTCGTATATAGAGGACGACCTCAAACTCCTTATTGATTATGCTCAGAAGGAAATCACCATTGACCACACTAGCGATCGAGACAAGATTCTCATGAACATTGGGAAAGACCCTTATGTCGTTTCCATCAAGTCAAAAGTCTATCTCCAAGACGGGCGCCAGTTTCAATTCACCGAAAGTCGCCATAAATTAGAAAAATTTCACTTTGTTGACTTTGCCAAAAGACATCCGAAATAAACACTTACAGTTGGGGATACTCTCAACTGTTTTTTAGTAGTAAACGATCTAGTTGAGAGTTGAAAAAGAGGGACTACTTGCTACTTATTCTACTATTTTAAGAAAAAACAACAGCAAATATGTATCTTGCTAAAAAGCTCTTGACAAATGCTAAACGACCATTAGAATGGGAGGTGAGGAGATAAATAGAAACAAATTAAACGAAACTGCTTTATAAAATGTAAGCGGTTTCTAATAAACGAAGGAGGGTTTTATGAAAAAACACTTTTGGGAGAAATCCTGTCGCTATAGCATCCGCAAGCTGACGGTTGGGACTGCTTCTGTTTTACTGGGGGCTGTTTTTCTAGTCAACCATACTGTAGCTGCAGACAGTGTTGAGGTCAAGCAAACTGAACCAACCTCTGTCGAAGCTATCACTAAGCCTGATAGTGAACCCAAAGCTGCTGAAGCTACTGAAACTACAAAACCGTCTCTAGCCGAGAGTCCAGTAGTTTCCGAAAACAAGCCAGCTGAGGAGACTCAGACGACAAATAGTCAAGCTAGTGAAGAAGCCATTGTAGAAGCTAAAGAAAATAAGGAACCTGAAAAAGCAGACCAACCTGTGACAAAACAAGAAAACTATCAACTCAACTACGATCAACCAACAGCTCCCTCCTATGATGGATGGGAAAAACAAGCCCTCCCTGTCGGAAATGGAGAAATGGGAGCCAAGGTTTTCGGACTCATTGGGGAAGAGAGAATCCAGTACAACGAAAAGACCCTCTGGTCAGGAGGGCCACAACCCGATAGCACCGACTATAACGGAGGAAACTACAAGGATCGCTACAAGGTTTTAGCAGAGATACGTAAAGCCCTCGAAGCTGGCGACCGCCAAAAAGCAAAACAGCTCGCTGAACAAAATCTAGTTGGACCAAACAACGCCCAGT
This sequence comes from Streptococcus sp. HMSC062H02, assembly GCF_001813005.1. GTDB lineage: Bacteria > Bacillota > Bacilli > Lactobacillales > Streptococcaceae > Streptococcus > Streptococcus oralis_S. The sequence goes on along the minus strand of NZ_KV811102.1, from coordinate 29,706 downwards.
ATGGACGTTACCTAGCCTTTGGAGATATCTTCATGGTCTTTAATAACCAGAAGAAAGGGTTAGATACTGTAACAGATTATCATCGTGGTTTGGATATCACTGAAGCCACTACGACCACTTCTTACACCCAAGATGGGACGACTTTCAAACGCGAAACCTTCTCCAGTTATCCTGATGATATCACTGTGACCTACTTGACCAAAAAAGGAAACAAGACACTTGACTTTACCCTTTGGAACAGTTTGACAGAAGACTTGCTTGCTAATGGCAACTACTCTTGGGAATATTCTAACTATAAGAATGGTCATGTCACTACAGATGCAAACGGAATCCTTCTAAAGGGAACTGTCAAAGATAACGGCCTTCAATTTGCATCCTATCTAGGAATTAAAACGGACGGAAAGGTGACTGTTCAGGACGAAACTCTAACCGTTACAGGCGCAAGTTATGCGACCCTCTATCTCAGTGCCAAGACTAACTTTGCTCAGAATCCAAAAACCAACTATCGAAAAGACATTGACCTCGAAAAAACAGTTAAAGGGATTGTCGAAGCAGCTAAGGCCAAAGACTACGAGACACTGAAAAAGGCCCATATCAAGGACTATCAAAGTCTCTTTAACCGCGTTAAACTAAATCTAGGCGGAACCAAGACTACTCAAACGACAAAAGAGGCCCTTCAAGGCTATAACCCAGAAAAAGGGCAAAAATTGGAAGAACTCTTCTTCCAATATGGCCGATATCTACTCATCAGTTCGTCTCGTGATCGGACAGATGCTCTTCCTGCCAACCTCCAAGGAGTCTGGAACGCTGTAGACAATCCACCTTGGAACGCTGACTACCACCTCAATGTCAATTTGCAAATGAACTATTGGCCAGCTTATATGAGCAACCTTGCTGAAACTGCCAAGCCAATGATCAATTACATTGATGACATGCGCTATTATGGCCGTATCGCTGCCAAGGAATACGCAGGTATCGAATCCAAAGACGGACAAGAAAATGGTTGGCTGGTCCACACCCAGGCGACACCATTTGGCTGGACTACTCCAGGCTGGAATTACTATTGGGGTTGGTCTCCAGCAGCCAACGCTTGGATGATGCAGAATGTCTATGACTACTACAAATTCACCAAGGATGAGACCTATCTCAAAGAAAAGATCTATCCTATGTTGAAAGAGACTGCCAAGTTCTGGAACTCCTTCTTGCACTATGACCAGGCCAGTGACCGTTGGGTGTCTTCTCCATCCTACTCACCAGAACACGGTACCATCACCATCGGAAATACCTTTGACCAATCGCTAGTCTGGCAGCTATTCCACGACTACATGGAAGTTGCCAACCATCTGAATGTCGACAAAGACTTAGTCACAGAGGTCAAGGCTAAATTTGACAAACTTAAACCACTTCACATCAATAAAGAGGGCCGTATCAAAGAATGGTACGAAGAAGACAGTCCGCAATTCACCAATGAAGGGATTGAAAATCACCACCGCCACGTTTCCCATCTAGTTGGTCTCTTCCCAGGTACGCTCTTTAGCAAGGACCAGGCTGAATACCTAGAGGCTGCGCGTGCTACCTTGAATCACCGTGGAGATGGGGGGACTGGTTGGTCTAAGGCCAATAAAATCAACCTCTGGGCTCGTCTGCTGGACGGTAACCGTGCCCATCGCTTACTCGCTGAACAGCTCAAGTACTCAACTCTAGAAAACCTTTGGGATACCCACGCGCCTTTCCAAATCGACGGAAACTTTGGAGCGACCAGTGGGATGGCAGAAATGCTTCTCCAATCACACACTGGCTATATTGCACCATTGCCAGCCCTTCCAGATGCATGGAAAGACGGTCAAGTTTCTGGCTTGGTTGCCCGTGGTAACTTTGAAGTCAGCATGAAGTGGAAAGATAAAAACCTGCAAAGCTTGTCCTTCCTTTCAAATGTCGGTGGAGACCTGGTTGTAGATTATCCAAATATCGAAGCTAGCCAAATCAAGGTCAATGGCAAACCAGTCAAGGCAACGATCCTTAAAGATAATCGTATCCAGCTTGCAACGCAAAAAGGTGACGTCATTACCTTTGAACATTTCCCTGGCCGTGTGACCAGTCTGACAGCCGTTCGACAAAATGGAGTCACTGCCGAACTTACCTTCAACCAAGTAGAAGGCGCTACCCACTATGTCATCCAAAGACAAGTGAAAGACGAAACTGGCCAAACCTCTGCGACCAGAGAATTTGTAACCAATCAAACCCACTTTATTGACCGATCACTAAATCCTCAACTCGCCTATACTTATACTGTCAAGGCTATGCTGGGCGAAGTTTCCACACAAGTTTCTGAACAGGCCACTGTCGAAACCTATAGCGAGTTGATGGACGACCGAGATAGCCGCATCCAGTACGGAGCTGCCTTTGGAAACTGGGCAGACTCAGAATTATTTGGAGGAACAGAGAAATTTGCTGACCTTTCAAAAGGAGACTACACAGACGAAGATCTCACTGCTACCATTCCTTTCACTGGCGTTGGTATCGAAATCTATGGACTGAAATCGTCTGAACTAGGTCTTGCCACTGCTAAAATTGATGGCAAAGAAGTCGGGGAGCTTGACTTCCATACTGCTGGAGCAACTGAAAAAGGTAGTCTCATTGGTCGCTTCGCAGGACTATCTGACGGACCTCACACATTGACTCTTAGTGTTAAACGTGAGCACAAAGGACGTGGTAGTGAGCGCTCGAAAATTTCATTAGACTACTTCAAGATCCTAGCAGGAACAGGCAATACGATTGAAAAAATAGATGATCGCGATTCGCGCATCCAGTATGGTGCCCAGTTTAAGGACTGGTCTGACCCTGAACTCTACGGAGGTACGGAAAAATACGCTGATATTAACAACAGCGACTCTAGTGCAGCTTCAGAAGCTCAGGCAACTATTTCCTTTACAGGGACGGGTATTCGTATCTTTGGCTTAAAGAGCCTCGCTCTTGGACGAGCACGTGTTACACTAGATGGCAAAGAAATGCCAAGTCTAGACTTCTACACTTCAGGTGCAACTGAAAAGAGAGCTTTTATTGGCGAATTTACAAATCTCACTGACGGTCCGCATACCCTGACATTACAAGTTGATCCAGATTCGCCAGAAGGTCGCAAGAAAATCTCTCTAGACTCCTTTGATATCATCAAAGCTCCTGCTGTTGGTATAGATAGCCCGAGCATTGCGCCTCTTAAGGAAAATGACAAAACCATTTCCTTAAGCCTACCAGCTGGAGATTGGGAAGCCATCGCAGTGACCTTCCCAGGAGTCAAAGATCCTCTAGTTTTGCGTAAGGTGGATGAAACGCATCTGGTTACCAGTGGGGATCAGACTATCCTATCAATCCAAGACAATCAAGTTCAAATCCCAATCCCTGACGAAACCAATCGCAAAGCTGGAAATGCCATTGAAGCTTATACCATTCAAGGAAATACCACAAGCAGCCCTATCGTAGCCGTCTTTACTAAAAAGGATGAAAAGAAAGTTGATGAGAAGCAACCAACTACAAGCAAGGGAGAGGAACCAGCTCCTACTGTTGAAATTCCTGAATACACTAAACCTATCGGGACTGCAGGGCAAGAAGTGCCACCCACTGTAGAAAAGCCTGAATACACCGAACCTATCGGAACGGCGGGGCAAGAAGAGTCTCCTACTGTAGAAAAGCCTGAATACACCGAACCTATCG
>NZ_KV811102.1:0-25898 GCF_001813005.1 Streptococcus sp. HMSC062H02 | reverse complement strand
TAGAAAAGCCTGAATACACCGAACCTATCGGAACAGCAGGTCAAGAGGAAGCACCTACTGTTGAAAAACCTGAATACACCAAACCTATCGGAACAGCAGGTCAAGAGGAAACTCCTACTGTTGAAAAACCTGAATACACTAAACCTATCGGAACTAGCGGAGATCAGGCCGCTCCAAGCCTTAGCCTTCCTGACTATCCAGTTCAAGTCTTAAAAGATAAGGAGACTGGAGTAGAAATCATCGGTGGAGTCAGTGACCTAGAAGGAATTTCTCGCATCTCTAGTCGACGTGTCCTAGCTCAGGAACTCTTTGACAAGACCTATGATGCTTACGACCTACAACTTAAAAATCCAACCGATCATAGCTTGCAGCCAAAAGGCTCTGTCTTGGTTCGCTTGCCTATTTCAGCTAACGTAGAAAAGGTCTACTATATTACTCCGACCAAGGAGTTGCAAGCCCTTGATTTCGACGTTCGAGAAGGAAAGGCAGAATTCATCACTAGTCATTTCAGTACCTATGCTGTCGTCTATCAAGCTGCTGGAACAACCCTTAGTACAGATGAACAGCCAAGTGCTTCAGATGCAGAAACCTTGGCACACGAGACTGAACAACTTTCAGCTAGTCCGAGTCTTGCTAAAGCTGGAAATCATTCTCCTAAAGAAGAACTTCCAGCAACAGGAGAAGCATCTAACCCTCTGCTCTTCTTAGCAGGCCTCAGCCTAGCCCTTACAGCCACTTTTATGTTAAATGGAAGAAAGGATGAATCCAACTAACTTTTAACATCACAAAAACAGGATGAAGATCCCCTTCATCCTGTTTTATTTTGTCATCAAAAGTTAGTTTTACAGCAGGTATAAAACGGCTAGGGTCAAGAGACTTGCTAAAAGTCCAACTCCCCAAAAGAAGAAGTCAACCTTCCACTCGCTCCAAGGATTGCCCTTGCCTGAGAATCCTCCAAGCTCAAAATGGTGGTGGACAGGTGTCATACGGAAAATACGCTTCCCACCACTAAGTTTGAAGTAGGTGACCTGCATCATAACAGAGCTTGTCTCAAAGACATAGATAATCCCAATCAACAAAAGGGTCCATTCTTGGTGGAGAGCCATAGAGATTGCTGCCAGCATCCCACCAAGAGCCAAACTTCCCACATCTCCCATGAAGACCTTGGCAGGCTTGTGGTTAAAGACGAAGAAGCCTAGCAAACCACCAATCATGGCAAGAATCACAAGAAGAATATCCAGTTGATTTTGCATATAAGCAATCACACCGTAAGCTGACAAGCTAATCACTACTGAAATACTTGCTAGTCCGTCGATCCCGTCAGTCAGATTCACCGCATTTGAAAAGCCAACTAGCCAGAAAAGGGCAAAGAAAATATAGAAAATACCCAAGTGAACTTGATAGCCAAAAACTGAAAGCATATCGCCACCACGCTCATAAAAGAGGTAGAAGATCACTCCTCCAAGGAGCTGGAGAGCAAGCTTTTGCTTAGGATTCAAACCTTCGTTGATCTTACGAAAGACCTTGAGGAAGTCATCCAGAAAACCTACCAAACCATACAAAACCAAGATAAACAAAATCATGCCTACATTGTTGGTCAATTGTTGGGTAAAGAGAGCGACAAGGAAGCTCACAACAACTGCAACGATCAGGAAGACAAGACCTCCCATGGTTGGAGTTCCAGCTTTAGCTTGGTGTTGCTTGACATCCTCGTGCATCTGCTGACCTGTAATCTGTGCTTTTCGATAAAATCGGATAAAGGCTGGAATACCTATCAAGGTCAATAGAAAGGCTAGAACTCCAGCACTAATGGAACTAATCATCTTAATCTCCTAAAGTTATTTTCATTTTTTTAAGGTCTTTGAGGGCTGTATTGGCACGGACACTTTGTTTCTTGACCGTTTTGCCACTACCTTCCCACTCGACTTCTATATTCAGCCATTTGGCAAATGTTTGCACATTTTCATCTGTCCAGCCATACATATCAGGCATTTCTTCGACCTTATCTGACAGGATCAAGATTTGCTGATTGGCTTCCAAATTATCTCCTTCAGAAACCGAGAGTTCCTTGATCTTGGTTCCTGTTCCGATAACGATTGGTTGGACAAGGTTACGACGCAATTCCTCTGCGAGGTCACCTGGGGTAAAGTCCTTGGTAGCTGGCATGGCATAGCTTGTCGTCTTGCTGACCTGATCTAAGCTCTTGGCAGTTGACTGAAGATTGAGGGATTCTTTCATAGCAGAAGCCCGCTCAAGGATTGGATTAGCAAACTCTCCCAGCTGAACACCCGAATAATGCTCTGGCTGTTGCACCGTCACATAGAGGATAAAGTCAGGATTTTCTGCAGGATGCATCGACACAACAGAGAAGATATAGTTGGTTTCACCTGTAAGGTAACCCCCATTCTTCTCATCGGCAATCTGAGCTGTCCCTGATTTCAGAGCGACATTCTGTCCCGGAACATTGACATTTGGTTTTCCTGTACTGTGGTTGTACATGGTACCGTAGACAGGATCTGTTCCGACCATGACCATGTGCTCCCGAGTATAGGACGCTGCTGCTTTTGACACAGGATTTCCGACAATTTCCTTTTGAGACTTACGAATAGACTGGTCATTTGGATCATAGAGAGCACTAATAAATTTCGGTTCCAACATAACCCCATCATTAGCAATAGCTGTAAAGGCACGAAGCATCTGGGTCTGGGTAACAGAAATCCCTTGTCCAAATGAACTCATGGCGATATTGACAATATTATCAGCAGGCAATTGACCTGTGTACTCATCCGCCAGACCAAAACGGGTCGGCACCCCAAACTTAAAGCGGTTAAGGTAATCAAGCCAGGTTGCATCCCCCATCTTTTGCTCAAGCAAGGTCATCCCGATATTACTTGAGTGGGCAAATCCTTGAGAGAAGGTCATGGTGCCACCACTAGTCAATCCTTCATTGACGTCCCAGTCTCGAATGGTCGCATCAGCTATTTTCAATTCGCTACTGTTAAAGTATTCGCCACCAGGGAAGGTATTGTTATCAATGGCTGAGGCCAACATCATCACCTTCATGGTTGACCCTGGCTCGTAGTTACTTTGATAGAGGATATCACGCCAGACAAAGTCTTTTGTGATGCCATCCTTGGTATCTGCATTGAAGGTCGGCCGTTGGGTTGTAGCCAGGATTTCCCCTGTTTTAGCGCTAACCAAGGTAGCCGTCATATACTTGCCTTTTACTTTTTCCTGGAAGGCATCCATCTGAGTTTCCATAAAGGATTGCAAGGGACTAGAAAGGGTTGTGTAGACATCTTTTCCATCTACTGTTTGTTGAGAAGCTTGATCTGTACCCGGAACAATATTTCCCAGACGATCTTTCTCATAGGTGATGATCCCATCTGTACCCGCCAGAATGTTATTTAAAGAACTCTCCAAACCAGATGTCCCAATCAACCTTTTGGTGCCATCCTCATTTTCATGGAGTTGCGCTAAACCGATAAAGGAAGAAGCAAACTGTCCATTGGGATAACTGCGGTTAGGGCTAGTTGTAAAGTCAACTCCCTCAACGCCAGCTGTTTTAAGGTCATTTTTAATGGCCATCATATTGGCATAGGTGATCCCATTTCCCTTGGTACCAAAAGACACCTGTTTTAGATCTGGCTGAGAAAGTTGTTCCTTGACATAAGACTCCTCCATATCGAGGTATTTATGGAAAATTTCAGCTACCTTATTAAATTGAGAATCTTCTACATAGAGAATTTTGCCTGTTGCTGACTTGTAGGTCTTGTCAATAACAGCATAGATATTATAAGAAGTTGCATCCTCAGCAATAGGCGTTCCATTACGATCGTAGATGGTCCCCCGCTTGGCTGGAATCGTCTTGGTTGTTTGGTGAACCTTTTTGGCCTCTTGAACCAAATCCTTACCAAATTTTTTACCCGTTCCGATAATAACCGCAAAGTTCACCAAAAAGACAGCGAAGAGTATGACAGCCAATAAACTCAGGCTTTTCCCTACTCTTCTGCGGTTTTCTTCTGGAGATTTACGATTACGAACGGCATAACGGATGATTTTTTCTTTCCACTGTTTCATTTCTTACTCCGTTGCTCGGATATTTTCGTTATTCAGCTGCAAATCCTTGGAGTTTGCAATCTCTTTCAAACGTTCTGAACGAATCAATTCATTGACCTCTTGCTTGGCATCGTCTAGCTCGGTTTTCTTTTCTTCGATTTGAGCATTGACCTTGGTCAATTCATTCTGAACTTGTAATAGCTTGGTCTGCATAAACACAACGCTAATTGCCAGGATAATCATTGTTGCAGCAATCGAAACATAGAAGGCCTTTTCCACACGTGAAAAACCTTTAAATTTCGTTTGCAATAACTGGCTTGTTTTTTCGATTCTTTCTGCCATGTTTTTCCTCTTACTTGTGAATTTTTCTAGCCACGCGCAACTTGGCTGAATGCGAACGATTGTTGGCTTCTAGCTCTTCAGCACTTGGCAAGATTGGCTTACGGGATACCAATTCCATCTTGGGCTTAAGGTCATCTGGAATGAAGGGCAAGCCTTTGGGAACTTCCACTGTTGAAGCTTCCTTGAATAATTGCTTGGTCAAGCGATCTTCCAGCGAATGGAAGGTAATGACCGAAATTCTACCATCCAGAGCCAGCATGTCCATGGCCTGCTGGATAGATTCATCTGCAGCGCCCAGCTCATCATTGACTTCGATTCGGATAGCCTGAAAAATCTGCTTGGCAGGGTGTCCCTTTTTCTTGAGCTCCTTGGCAGGCTTGGCCGACTTGATAATCTCTGCCAACTCCGTCGTCGTCTCAATGGGTTTCACCTCACGCGCTTGCTCAATCTTACGGGCAATCTGTTTAGAAAATTTATCCTCACCATACTTGAAAAAGATCCGAACCAGGTCATGATAGTCATAATGATTGACCACCTCATAGGCCGTCAGACTAGCTTCCTGATTCATCCGCATATCCAGTGGCGCATCCTTTTTATAAGAAAAGCCACGTTCACGCTGATCTAGCTGAGGACTGGACACTCCCAAGTCATAACAAATTCCATCAATTTCCTGGACACCAGCCTCCTGCAAACGTGCCTGCAAATGACGGAAGTTGTCCTTGATAAAGGTTACCATCCCCTTTTCGATATAGGGCGCCAACCGTTTTTGCGCATTGTCAATGGCATTCTGGTCCTGGTCAAAGGCATAGAGATGCCCTTTTTCGCTCAATTTACTTAATAAATATTCGCTATGGCCTGCTCCGCCCAAAGTCGCATCAACATAGATACCGTCAGGTTTTACGTCAAGCATATCAATCGTTTCATGAAGCAAGACCGTTACATGATGAAATTCTTTTGTCATATCCTATCTATTTTACCACAAATCTGACCAGCTTGCACTTGTCAGACAAGGCTAAGTTTCTTCGAAAAAAATTCTCAAAAATATGTCATATATACTTGACACCTCATCCCCAAAAGAATATAATATAGTCAAATATATACGACATATCAGAAAGGAGACCCTATGAATCGTGTCAAAGAATTCCGCAAGGAACTGGGCATTTCCCAGCTCGAGCTCGCCAAAGATATCGGTGTCTCGAGACAGACCATCAACATGATTGAAAATGACAAGTACAATCCAACCCTGGAACTCTGTCTCAATCTCGCCCGCAGCCTCCAAACTGACCTCAATAGCCTCTTTTGGGAAGACGATTTTTAAAAAAGGAGCAAACAAATGAAAAAAGAAACTCTCACTGACAAACTCATCAAACGCACATACGGCATTTCTGGCCCCCTTGACGAACACAAACGGCGCGAGGCAGATCGTATCGGGAATCAGGTCTTTATCGTTCTCTTTTATCTCATGATATTTGGCAACCTCATTCCCTTTGTCCTTGCTTATAAATACCCGCAAATTGTCGCTATCGGCTATCCTCTCGTGGTGTTTGGCATTTCGATGATGGCTGCCCTCTATGTGGTCTCTCAAACCAAGAAAACGGGCATCACAGCTATTGATCCCGAAATGCTGAGTCAAAAAGAAAGTAAACAACTGCATTTTCCTGGTCTAAAAGCCGGTCTAATCTATGGCATGGGCATGTTCTTTGGAATACCGCTTCTGAATGTCCTAACCGATGATAGCAAGGATTATCTTGGTTCTCTTTTAAATACAGGGCATTTTGTATCAACTATCCTAGCTACTTTCGTCTTCGGAGTGACTATACAAATTATCGTCTCTCTTCGCATTCAAAAAGCAAAGAAAGACCAAGAAGACGACTAGGAGGTACCTTATGAAATCACTAGCTAGACTACTGATCAGTCATGTTTTTATCAGTATCTTTGTTACCTTTTTCCTACTTTCTGGACATATTGAGCATCCTTTCTTGATTATCTTTCTTTTATTCCTTCCTGTATTGAACAAGGGACAGAGATTCCAGAAAATCCAATCAAAAAAAATACGTCTTCTAAACTCATCTCTCTGTTTTATCCTCGTATCCTTTCCACAACTTTTAACAAATCCTATGGATTGGAGATACCTGGTATTTCTAATAATCTGTATCATTTTTAGTTTGGTTTACTTCTATACTCTCTATCAACTCTTTAAAGAAGTCAATCAAAAATCACTCATTTAGGAGATTACTCCCATGAAAAAAGAAGATTTCACCACTCGCTTACTCAAACTATTCTTTCACATACAAGGGCCTTTTGATGAATGTCGTCAAGAGATAATCTACAGGGCTTGTGCCCGTGCCTTGATCCAAATCGTTTACTCCTCCCTCCTACTCTTCTTGTTCTATCTCCTATTTGGACGCTTCATAGAGTTGGTTCGAGAGGCCATGCCCTACCTCTATTTTGGACTTATCTTCGTCCTCTCATCTAGGGCGAGACTAGCAGTTCGCGACTTACATTTGGACAAGGATGACCAGTCCGAAATCCATCACAAAAGCTACAGCAAAAGTCAAATCAAAGTTCGTAGTTGGGGTGTATTCATCAGTATTCCAATTGGCTTGTTTGTCTTATCAGCCTTTCACAAACTCTTTGTTCAGCATCTTCCCCTCAATACCTTTTGGGACAATCTCTCCCAGTTCGATAAAACGCTCCCTTTACTAGTCTTAGGTTTGGGAATTGGTGCCATCTTCGGAACCATGACCTACGCCTTTTTATCGGAACACGAGATGAAACACTCTGAATCAAGAATGCATAAGGAGAATATAGAAAAATGACCAGTATATATGATTTTTCTGTTTTGAACCAAAATAATCAAGCAACTCCCCTGGATAGCTATCGTGGCAAGGTTCTCTTGGTTGTCAACACTGCTACTGGATGTGGTTTAACGCCCCAGTACCAGGGGCTTCAAGAACTCTATGAACGCTATCAAGATAAGGGCTTTGAAATCCTAGATTTCCCTTGCAATCAGTTTATGGGACAAGCACCCGGCAGCGCAGAGGAAATCAATAGTTTCTGCAGTCTACACTATCAGACCACTTTTCCTCGCTTTGCCAAGATTAAGGTCAACGGCAAGGAGGCTGATCCTCTTTATGTTTGGCTAAAAGACCAGAAGTCTGGTCCACTAGGAAAACGAATCGAATGGAATTTTGCTAAGTTTCTCATTGGCCGAGATGGGCAAGTCCTTGAGCGCTTCTCTTCCAAAACAGACCCCAAAACCATCCAAGAGTCTCTCCAAAAATTACTCTAATTTCTTTTTAAAACGTATCCTTTCATTTAGTTTGAGCCATGAAAGGATGCGTTTTTTCTTTAAAAAGTAACTGATTTTCTTTAATTTATATTTATTTTTTTGCTTTTTGCTATTGCAATTCTTTCATTAATTTAGTATATTTGTTATATTAAAAGTTTTCAGTCATTTTAAGGGTGAAATGACCTTTTAAATTTTTTTATCTTAAAATGAAAGCGCTTTATAAACAGGAGGTAAGGTGGCTTACAAATTATCAGAGAGTTTTTTTCATTAAATCAAGTTGTAACCAAGTCAGACTTGGGCTCGGGCAGTAGCTGACTGCCTTTCTAAAAACTAGGAGTATATTATGAATCGATACCTTTTTGAAAAAGGGCAAACTTTTAGCATTCGGAAGTTGACTGTAGGTGTGGCCTCTGTTATCGTGGGACTGGCATTTTTTGCTTCTGGAACTGTGCGTGCAGACGAAACGTCTCCTGCTACGACATCCAATTTAGATCAGCAAATGAAACAAGTCGCAGGTATAGAAGAGACTAAGGCTGAACCAGTCAAAGAAGAAGGCCGTGTAGAAGCTGAAAAACAAGAAACACCTGTTGCAGATACTAACAGTGCTGACTTGCTCCCTGAAGACATTCAGGACCGTGCCTATCCCGACACACCTGTCAAAGAACTCGATACAACTACTATCGTTGACCAAAAAGCTAGTCCAAAAGTAGAAACTAAGAGCATTCTAAAGGACAAGGAAGAAGCTCCAAAGGAAGCCGAGAACGGAAACCGTGCTATCATTAACGGTGGACAAGACCTCAAACACATCAACTACGAGGGACAACCTGCTACTGCTGCTACTATGGTTTACAGCACTTACAACGCAGGGGAACAACGCTACCTCGTTTCAGGCTCAGGTATCTTTGTAGCACCTAATTTGATTCTTACCGTTGCTCATAACTTCCTAGAGGCCAATAAAGAAACTGGCGAAGGTCACATTCGTGGTGGAAAATCTGCCCAGTTCTACTATAACGTTGGTTCAAACAGCGAAAAGAAAAACTCACTTCCATCTTCTGGAACTACGGTTTTATTCAGAGAAAAGGACATCCATTTCTGGAACAAGAAAGAGTTTGGAAAAGGCTATAAGAACGACCTTGCTCTTGTAGAAGCTCCTATTCCTCTTCCGATTGCTAGTCCAAACAAAGCAGCAACCTTTGCGCCTTTAGCGGAGCACAAGACGCATCAGCCGGGAGAAGCCATCAGTACGATTGGCTACCCAACTGACTCGAGCTCCAAAGAACTGAAACAACCTATCCTAGCTGGTCAGCTTTACAAGGCAGATGGGACCATCCAATCTGTTGAGTCCTATGATGATAAGGGAACAACCGGTATTACCTACAAAACCACTTCTGTATCTGGTTTGTCTGGTGGCGGGATTGTCGATAGCCAAGGAAAAGTTCTGGGGGTTCACCAACACGGAACCGTTGACAATGGTGTGGCTGAAAAGGATCGCTTTGGTGGCGGACTCGTCCTTTCACCTGAACAACTGAAATGGGTGAAGGACATGATTGCCAAGTATGGTGTGAAAGGCTGGTACCAAGGAGATAACGGAAATCGTTACTACTTTACTGATGAGGGGCGTATGCTTCGGAACGAAACAGCTGTTATCGGAAGCAACGAATATTCCTTTAACCAAGATGGGATCGCTACCTTGACCAAGGGAGTTGAGTACGGTCGTGTGGTTATCCAACACGAAGACGAAGAAGGAAATCCTGTCAAAGATAATGACACCTTTATCGAACAGACAGCTGTTGATTCGCCATTTGACTATAATTTCAAAAAAGAAATCGAGAAAACGGACTTCTACCAGAAGAATAAAGACAAATACGAAATTGTATCCATTGATGGCGTAGCAGTCAATAAACAACTAAAGGATACTTGGCCTGAAGAGCACAATGTTGTCAGCAAAGCACCTGCCGGTACACGTGTCATCAAGGTGGTCTATAAAGTTAACAAAGGCTCCTTCAAAGTTTACTACCGTCAAAAAGGAACCACTACTGAACTAGCGGAAGCGACAGTTGATAACAATGACGGTCAAGAGTATGACGTTTCCTTTGTCAACACCTTCCATGCAAAAGACATTGCTGGCTACCGTCCAGTAAAAGCTAGCTTGGAAGCAACCATCCAGCATAAAGGTGTGAATGAGGTCGTCTTTGAATACGAGCCAATCGCTGATACAGCCAATCCAACGACACCGACTCCACCAGTGGCTCATCCAGAAGATAAAGAAACTGAGATTGGCAATCATGGACCACTTCCAAGCAAGGCTCAACTCGATTACCACAAGGAAGAATTGGCAGCTTTCATCCACTACGGAATGAACACCTATACCAATTCTGAATGGGGAAATGGGAAAGAAGACCCTCGATACTTCAATCCAACCAACTTGGATACTGACCAGTGGATTCGCACTCTGAAAGAAACGGGCTTCAAACGAACCATTATGGTTGTTAAACACCACGACGGATTCGTTGCTTATCCATCTAAGTACACCAACCATACCGTAGCTGCTAGCCCATGGAAAGATGGAAAGGGTGACCTTCTCGAAGAAGTTTCCAAGTCTGCTAGCAAGTACGACATGAACATGGGGGTTTACCTATCACCATGGGATGCTAATCATCCAAAATACCATGTTGCAACCGAAAAAGAATATAACCAATACTATCTCAACCAACTGAAAGAAATCCTTGGAAATCCAAAATACGGAAATAAAGGGAAATTCATCGAAGTTTGGATGGACGGTGCGCGTGGTAGCGGTGCCCAAAAAGTAACCTATACCTTTGATGAATGGTTCAAATACATCAAAGAAGCCGAAGGAGATATCGCCATCTTCTCTGCTCAGCCAACAAGCGTTCGCTGGATCGGAAATGAACGAGGTATAGCAGGCGACCCTGTATGGCATAAAGTTAAACGGGCCAACATCACAGACGATGTGAAAAACGAATACCTCAACCATGGTGACCCAGATGGTGATATGTACTCTGTAGGGGAAGCTGATGTTTCGATCCGTTCAGGCTGGTTCTATCATGACAATCAACAGCCGAAATCACTCAAAGAGCTGATGGACATCTACTTCAAGTCTGTTGGCCGTGGAACCCCGCTCCTTCTCAATATTCCACCAAATAAAGAAGGAAAATTCGCCGATGCAGATGTGGCTCGCTTGAAGGAATTCAAGGCAACCCTAGATCAAATGTATGCGACTGACTTTGCCAAAGGTGCCACTGTAACAGCAAGTTCTACTCGTCAAAACCACCTCTACAAGGAAAGCCACCTCACAGACGGTAAAGATGACACCAGCTGGGCGCTCTCAAATGATGCCACAACCGGTAGCTTTACAGTCGATTTGGGGCAAAAGAGACGCTTTGACGTCGTTGAACTCAAGGAAGATATCGCCAAAGGGCAACGTATCTCTGGTTTCAAGATTGAAGTCGAAATCAACGGACGCTGGGTGACATACGGCGAAGGTTCAACTGTTGGTTACCGTCGCTTGATTCAAGGTAAACCTGTAGAGGCACAAAAAATCCGTGTAACCATCACCGGTGCTCAAGCAACCCCAATCTTAACCAACTTCTCAGTCTACAAGACACCAAGCAGCATTGAAAAGACAGATGGCTATCCTCTTGGACTGGAATACCACTCAAACACAACTGCGGATACAGCCGGAACAACTTGGTACAATGAATCTGAAGGTGTTCGTGGCACTTCTATGTGGACCAATCAAAAAGATGCCAAAGTAAGCTATACCTTCACAGGAACCAAGGCCTATGTCGTCTCTACGGTCGATCCAGGTCATGGAGAAATGTCCGTCTACGTTGATGGTCAAAAGGTTGCCGATGTCCAAACTAAGAATGCTAGCCGTAAACGCAGCCAAAAAGTCTTTGAGACAGGCGATTTAGCACCTGGCCAACATACTATTACTCTTGTAAACAAAACAGGCGAACCAATTGCTACAGAAGGAATCTACACCCTCAACAATGATAGTAAAGGGATGTTTGAACTCGAGTCTACCAGCTACGAAGTCGAAAAAGGAAAACCAGTCACTGTTAAAATTAAACGCGTTGGTGGAAGCAAGGGGGCTGCTACTGTTCGCTTTATCACAGAACCTGGAACTGGAGTTCACGGCAAAGTTTACCAAGATACAACTCAAGATGTGACCTTTAAAGATGGAGAAACAGAAAAGACTGTTACCATCCCAACGATTGACTTTACTGAACAAGCCGACTCTGTCTTTGACTTCAAAGCCAAGCTCACTTCTGTTTCTGATGGTGCCTTGCTCGGTTTTGCTACCGATGCAACCATCCAAGTGATGAAAGCTGAATTGCTAATCAAGGATCAAACAAGCTATGATGACCAAGCTAGTCAGTTGGATTACAGTCCTGGCTGGAACCATGAAACCAATTCCGCAGATAAATACCAAAAGACAGAGTCTTGGGCTTCCTTTGGTCGCTTAACTGATGAACAAAAGAAAAAGACAACCGTAACAGCTTACTTCTACGGTACTGGACTTGATATCAAGGGCTATGTTGATCCAAATCATGGTATCTACAAGGTATTCCTCGACGGCAAAGAAGTTCCTTACCAAGAGGGTATGGGAAATGCGTCGACTATTGATGGTAAGAAATACTTTAGCGGTCACGCTGCCCAACGCCAAGGTAATCAAACTCTGGTTAGCCTAAAAGGTCTGGACGAAAACTTGCACGCAGTCACCCTTCAACTCGATCCTGATCGAAACGATTTGTCTCGAAATATCGGTATCCAGGTAGACCAATTCATCACTCGTGGCGAAGGTAGTGAACTCTACAGCAAGTCAGATATCATCCAGTCTATCTCTAAATGGAAAGATGATCTGTCAAACTTTGATCCAGCAGGTTTGAAAAATACGGCTACTGCACGTCAAGCTTTCCAAGCAAATCTAGAAAAATTGAGAAACCAACTCAGTGCTGGTGCAGTGGATGTTCAAGAAGTCATGTTGACAGTCAGTGCCCTACAAGATATCCTATCCAAGGACGAGAACTATCAAAGAGGCCAAGAGGAGCCTAGTCCAGAGCAACCGGAACAGCCAGAAGAGCCTGAGAAACCTGACCAGCCTGAGCAACCAGCCGAACCAAAACAACCGGAAATTGAGTATGATAAGGCTATGGACAGCTTGACAAAAGCTATCGAGAAAAAAGTCGCTGAGCTTGGATCCAACAAGGAAGCTAAGAAGAAATTATTAGAAATTGCTGACCAAGCCATTGCTGCCATCCAGGAAGCTAAAACTCAGGAAGCAGTCAATCAAGCGCTAAAAACTGCTCTCGAACAAATCAACAAACTCGAAGCAGCTCAGCCTGAGAAACCTGCTGAACCTGAAAAACCAGTTCAACCTGAAAAACCTACTCAACCGGAAAAACCGGCGCAACCTGAACAACCGGCGCAACCGGAAACTCCAGTTCAACCGGAAAAACCGGCTCAACCGGAAAAACCCGCTCAACCTGAAAAGCCAGTTCAACCGGAAAAACCGGCTCAACCTGAACAACCGGCGCAACCGGAAACTCCAGCGCAACCTGAGAATCCAGTTCAACCGGAAAAACCTGCTGAGCCTGAAAAACCAGCTCAGCCTGAGAAACCTGCTCAACCGGAAACTCCAGCGCAACCTGAGAAACCGGCGCAACCGGAAAAGCCAGCTCAGCCTGAAAAGCCAGCTCAGCCTGAAAAGCCGACTCAACCTGAGAAACCGGCGCAACCTGAGAAACCAATTACTTCTTCAAGTCCTGAGGAAGGGGTTAAAGACCTTGTCTTTACACTTCCAAGCTTAGAAATCGTCAATAAGGTCGTACCGTTCAAGACGATTCGTCGCGAAAACCCACAATTAGACAAAGGAAAAGAGCAAGTTCTATCAGAAGGGAAAGACGGTCTCTTAGTCGAGTATGTTGAAGTGGACGGTGACAATCGCAAGGTTCTCCAAACAGAAGCAACTCCAGCTCAAGATCGAGTGATTGAGGTAGGTAGCAAACAAAGCTCAGTTGGAACAGAAGCGCCACCAGTTGTGACTCTTCCTGAGTATGTTCTACCAAGAGAGACTGAAAAACCTGCGCCAGCCGTAACAGATAATTCATCATCAAAAGATGAAAAAGCTCCTGTTACAGCTACAGTCAAAGAAGACAAGGAAAGACTACTCCCTGCAACTGGGGAACAAGAAGCAAGTGCCTTCCTCTTCTTGGCAGCCATTACTTCTATCTTGTCTCTCCTCATCTTCCAAAAGAATTTCAAAGACTAATAACCCTCTTTGATTGATTCTTTCTAATGATTCAGTTCCCCCGTTGAGAAGACCATTTGGTCTTCTCTTTTTCTATCTGTAAAATTAAAAAACATCCACAAATATACATGGATGTTTTGGTATGACTCTATAAAATAAGATGATCATTGAGAATAGCTGTTCTCAAATCCAACCACGTTTTCAAATAAACGCTCATCCAAAAAAGAGAGTCCCTCTTGTCTTACCTCATCCGAACTACCATTATAAGTTTCTGCAAGAACTCCACAGATAAAAGATGGTGTTTCGAATTCCAATACCATGAGATCTTCTGACGTTCACAAGCCATCTTTCCTAAATCAAACTTCCCTCTTCTACACCTAGTCACTGACTACTATTTTTGAGTCCAGCGTATGCATAGGTTCGATTTCTGGGACACTCTTTTTCCGTCACCACCCTAAAATAAAAGCGATGCTCCCGCCCATCCTTGGCGTTTTCCTTGTTTAAGACAAAGTAGTTTTTCTGATTCATCGCCATAGTGCGTAGGATGTCATCGATCAAAAAAGTCAAAGGCACATTCATAGCAGAGTATTTTTGAAAATCCTCTTCAAAACGAATATAGGCTTCTGAAAAATAATCCATCTGCAGTTTGTTTTCATACAAGTCTTTTCTAGTCATACACTCCCTCCTCCCACAGTCGAATTTCGAGGACATCTACTACCTCTACCAGCCTATAGCCCTCATTGGTCCTAATAGATAGAGTTTGAGGTGATAATTCGCTTACCTCACCAATGATCGTGGTTTTATGCCTTCTTTCCTTGACTACAAAGCATCCCTTCAGTTGCCCGACATAAAGCTGTGAAAGCAAGAGCAACTTCTCAACGGGATTCAAACTCGTCGAAAAAGCAACCCGATTTCTTTCTTCACCGAGTGAACTAGTATGCTCTGAGAGGAAAAAGCCCATCCACTTCTGCATCCCTGGATCTTGATAGTCACGCGCAGATGGAAAGGGTAAATAAGAACGATCAATCATTTTAGTCCATCTAATCCTCCAGCAGAATGCCCCCCAATCAGCTTGCTTCTGGCAAGACTCCTAGAGGCTTCTTCCAGTGCATTGGCCTTTAAGAGGGAGGTAAAACCAAATTGTTCCCGAATGGCATCAATAGCCGTCTGGAGCCTTTCTTCTTTTTCTAACTTGTCAACATCATCAAAGAGGGAGATCAAGCCAAAGGACTCGTCCACAAATCCTGAATAGTTGACTCCGACACTTCTGATCGCTCCAGAAGTGTATTTATTATGAAATAGCTTCAAAACATAATCCGTTAAGATAGCTGTATTATTGGTCGGTTCGACCTTCATTTGTGTGTGAATAGACGACCTGACCTCCAGTTTAGAGAAACCAACATAGAGAGAGACAAGGGTTGTTTTCTTGCCCGCCCTTCTCAGTCTAATAGCCACCTGCTCCGCCATTTCTCGGAGAATAATTTCGATATCCCGTAGCTTCACGTAGTCTCTCGGCAAGATTTGAGAATTTCCTAACCCTTGAGACTTGGCTTTATAGGGCTTATGAACATTGCTCTCATCAATCCCGTTAGCATGAAACCACAAACGCAGGCCAGCCTGACCAAGTGTTTTCTGTAGCTGGTCTGGATTACTGGTGGCCAATTCTCTGATGGAAAAAATCCCCAGAGCATGCAAGCGTTTCTCCATCCGCCTGCCAATCCCCCAAAAGTCCGTCATCTTGGGAATGGCCCAAACCTTCTCTTCCACATCCTGGTAAGACCAGTTGGCCCTCATGGTCGGAGTGTGCTTGGCCTCATTATCCAGAGCCAACTTGGCCAGTAAGGGGTTGGCATTGGACATACCCACTGTAGAGTAGATCCCTGTCTGCCTCCAAATATCCCTCTGGATGCGAGCAGAAAGCATATCTAGCTTGTCTTTGCGAGAGATACTCTTGTCTGGGATGAAATAGTTGAGCGAACTAGTCAGATCGATAAAGCCCTCATCGATAGAGTAGGGATAAATATCATCTGGACTACCATAGTTTTGAAAGATTCGCTGGATTTCCATATTGACCGCTATGTATTCATCCATCCTAGGTGGCACAACCAAAGTCACTTGAGCCCAATCTTCGATGTAGCGAACATAGTCTAAGTCAGTAGGCAAGCCTTGCTTTCGAGCATTGTAATAGGAAAATTTGCGCGTTTTGATATCAAAAGGCAGATCATAGGCCCGGCCAACATTGGACTTGCCAAAAATCTTCTTAAACATGGGAGAGGAAGCTAATATAAGGCCAGTAGAATTATCCGCGCGACTCATGACACAAAGCGAGGTCTTCAGCGGATGCAAGCCCCGTTTCACACACTCAACGCTGGCATAAAAAGATTTCATATCGACAAAGGCAATATCACTTTTGGGCTCTCTGGAATAATCAAAGTAGCCCATAGGCTAACCCTCCATCGGCACAAAATTCCCAACAATAATCCCCACAATCCGAGGATCTTCCTCATAGGAGATGAAAATATCCTTGTATTTAGGATTGATAGAGACCAGACGCAAGCCATCTTCCTCCCGATAAACCCGTTTGATATAGGTCTGGTTGTTGCAAACCACTGCATAAACCGCCCCATCATAATCAAATCCGGTCTCTCGAATCAAAGCCACGGAACCATTTTGATATTTAGGTTCCATGGAGTCCCCAGCCACCCAGGAAGCAAAATCGTGGGCTAGTTCTTCATTAAAGTAAACGGTATCAAAATTTCTATCGTCATATACCGAAGCCCCGATCCCTGCTGACATGCGTTCATAGACACGATACTCGTAGAGGCGCTCTGGCATGGTCGCCACCTTCTGTGTTTGTTCCTCTTGAGCTAGGTTGCGAGCATAGAGCACAACCTTGTCCTTCCCTTGCTTGGAGAGGCTATTGTAGAGACGAACAATCTCGATCTGAGTGAAATATCCCTTTGCTACCTTTAAAATATTTTCTAGCTGGGCAACCTTCTCCTTGGATGGTTCCTTAATTCCACGTTCCCAAGCCGAGTAAGCCTGAAAACTGATCCCAAGTTGCTCTGCAATTTCCTTCTGTGTCAATTTTAACTCTTTTCTCCGAGCCTTGAGTTTTTCTGGTTGGTACATGATTCACCCCCTAGTGTGATGCTTTATTGAGAATATCTCTCTTAGAAAAACAAATCGACGGTTGAGCTTACACCTCTAAAACTCAACCAATTCGGTTTAGTTTTATTATATAAAAAAAGTGGACGATTGTCCACTGGGAAAATCAAATTTTAACAGACACAACTGGAGGTTCTGAACAAAAAACATCCAAGAAAACATTCTTGAATGTCCGTAAAGATTGATGACTCCATTAACCTTGTCAATAGACTGGAAATAATAATATTATGGCCTCCTTATCTCAAATACTGCTGTATGAACCCACTCATTATGAATGTGTAAGTCATTTTCTATCATCCTACTAAAGGTGAAACCATTTTTTATAAGCACCCTCTGAGAGGCTAGATTACCCGTTGCCGTTCCTGCAATGATTTTATTTAAACCATAAGTCGTAAAGGCCTTGTCTAAAACGAATTTAACCGCTTCGCCAGCATAACCTAAGTTAGTAACATTTTCCCCAATCCTATACCCAAGCTCTGCTGTTGTTCGATCATTCTCTAAAACACTTAAATTTATTCTTCCGACCATAACACCTTGCGAATCTCTAATAAGATGCATATAGACATCACGATTCCTTTGTTCCGCTAACAATTCCCTCGTGATTTCTTTAAAACCTTCTAAATCAAAATAATTAGCTGGTCTAGGAGGTAAATTTCGTTCAAAATACTCTCGATTTTCTTTTTCAAAAGAATAAACGTCTAGACTATTTTCTTCAGACAACAGCTCTAAACTGATCATTACAAAACTTCCCTTCTCAGCAAAAATATTGTTGGATAGAGTTTACATTCTCGCCTTAGGATCCCCTTTTTCCTTATTACGATAGTATGTAATAAACTCTTCCTGACTATTGACAATGTGCTCCTGTCCATCTACTGAGTTTTCCGCAGGAATTTTCACATTTTCAAATAAATTCGTTCCTTCCTTATACAAAAGCTGATAAATTGGCATATTGTTTTCGATACTTGGCTTATCAGCTAAAACTACAATCGAGCCATTATTATCTTCTAAAAGTTTTGCTGCTTCAGGGTACTTTTGACGGATAAGGGCATCTTTAGCTAGTTTTCCTTCTTTTGAGATTCCGATTTTCCAATTATACATAAAGTAGTCTTCAGACTCCGGCAGTAAAGAAGAAAAACTTGTCGCATCAGAATATTTTATATAATCTTGCCCCTTACCTAATTCCACAATCTTCCCCTCATCCAAATCAATAGATTTATCCACAAGAGAACCATCTTTAGCATTTTTTAAATGAATGTCTAACAATTCTCGACCATCACTAATATAGATACTAGAAGTAATTCCTGTAGGAATATAGTCTGAATCATAATCTCGAGTCATTTTAAAAATATCGTAGTCTTTGGAAGGGAAGTCCTTCGTCTTTATATCATAAACTGCAATCTTCCAATATTCATCTTCAATAGGCTCATTTCGATACATAGACGATATCGCCAATCTTTTGTATTCCTGAACAATCTTATTCTGGCTGGCAACGGGACTAACCCAATAAACATAGGTAGACTGTGATGCAAGCCAATAGTCCAATGGATTATCATAGTCCCACTTAATCGCCAAAGCTTTCCCATCCTCGATATATTTGTAGTCCACTATCTTTCTCTTAAACAAGAAAGTAGAGTATGGATCAACATATTTGTTCACATAGTATTTGTAGCCTAGGTAAGGCGTAAGTAAGAAAACTCCCACCAACATGACAATAAACACCGCTTTTTTCGAAAATTTCATTGTAAATCCTCCCAACGTTGATGACCCCTCAAATACTTTCTACTGTTGAAAGCATTTGTACTTTTTCAAAAAATATACGTATTTCTAGAAATAAAAAGAAAATGTCCTTCTCCATTATACCATATGCGTGATATCGTGAGAAGACGAGAAAAACAAAAGAAACCCACCTGAACATCATTCAGGTGGAAGAATAAACTGAAAGAGCAGCAGAAACAAGGCTAGCTAATGTCTTGTTGAAATTTATAAATCAAAAATGCCTCATTCACAAAAAACTGACCTAGCCCTAGCAACTCCTACTCTAATTTTTGCAACAGCTTTACAACTTGACTATTTTCAATCTTCACATAGTATACACCACTATCATTGACAAGTTTATCCTCTTTATACTTAGCAATTTTTACAGCATAAAGACCGCGTGGTAGGGGGTGGTTGGCAAAAAATTCCTTCATGAGCGCTTCAAGCTCTTTAAGATAGTCATCATACAAGAGATCTCTTTTTTCCTTCGGAACGAAATATTGAAATTCAAATATTGGTATAAAAATCTCTTTTTGGAAAAGATATTGAGCATCCATTGGATACATCCCTTGCAGAGCTTGGCCCTTGCTTTGATTTTCCTCTAATATTTCATTATAAAGATAGATATTATCAGATTGGTTATTAAATTCAAAACCAATACCTTGATACTTCAAATCAGGAAGTTGAGGATCTTTGATTGAACTGTCCAGTGTTTTTAAAAACTCGCTGGTTCCTGGACTAACTTCAATCCCTAAATAGGCTAATTCTGGGAAAACATCATAAATTTTTTTATCATTTTTGTGATCAACCTCTGCATCTGTCTTTCCATATGTTTCACTTTTCGAAAAGCGAGTATAGTATTTAAATCGAGTTTTAACCTGATAGGTTTTTCCAGCTATATTTTCACTATAGGTACCATGGATTATAAATCCTCCCACACTTGTATAGTTTTTCTCGTATTTTTCTAACTCAAACTGTCCTGTAAGACCGTAATTTTGATAAGAACGATGCACAGCTTGCTCAATCTCAGTTCGACTTGCATGGGCAAACAGCCCCCACATATCCATTAGAGAAAAAATCGGACTGAACACTGTGAAGATTACCATTGGGATCACTATGGATAAGCAACCTATTAATAGCCAATTTCTTTTCTTGGCGTTTCCTTCAGATTTTTTAGCAGTTTTCTGTTTCCTTTTTAAGATTAGAATGAGCAAAACCAAAAGCACTAATACTAATAAAACCAAGCTACAATCTCCTTTTACTTTGGACAGTTGTTAACAGGTAGATAGGAGACTGACAGAAATACTCGTCTCACCTGCTAACTTATCCTGAAATCCATAAACTCGTCTGAAACGAGGAGCAACCCTTGTCTCATTATACCACATGGGCGATACCGTGAGAAGATGAGAGAAGCAAAAGAAAACCACCTGAATTTGTTTCAGGTGGTTAGCTTCATGAGACTAGAAATAGTATCTATAGACCTTTATCTCTTTTTAGACTTCTTGACGTATTCCTTGTACATTTTTGACTTCTTTCCATACCACTCTTCGATGCTATAGCCATACTCTTCACGGTATTTCTCTTGGTTTTTATTAACTTCATTAAGATTAAATAGTGAAGAGAATGTTGATTTACTCAATGATATTAAGATAATAATGAGAAAGATTGGAGCGATGGGTGATATAGCCAAAAGTAAATGAGCAAGTAAATTTTTAAACCCTGAAATAAGAATACCAGCAATAAAATTTATAAACCATAAAGCCAAGATAACATTTGTATATTTCTTTATTTTCTCCTTGTCAATATCAAAAACTCTAGTATATGACTTTGTTATGAGACTATAAATAATATAGACAACTGCTACGGAATAAGCTAGCCAATAAATAATCCGAATGATTAAAAAAGGAACAAAGAATTGCAAGCCTAAAAATAGTCCAAAAATGCTTAAATGAATAAGAGTGAATAAGACGAGTAAATTGAGTATATAAGCATAAATTCTATTTCTTTTTGAAATGATATACATAATCATATACATCGCCCAATAAACAAAAAATGAAATACCAAAAACTTTTTCTGGGATGATTAGTTGATACTCTAATTCAGTAAGCGGCTGCAAAAAAGTTATACTATTCTTACTCATATATATTCCTGAACTAATCGCAAGATGAGGTGCAAGTATACATAAACCAAGAAATAATGGCATTACGAAAATCATTACTAATATATTCCATCCTCGCGTTGTTTCTAGTGCTTCATTAATATCTTTTTGCTTTTCTTCCATTTATTTTCTCCTATTATCCAAACCAGGATGAGGCCGCCTTCAGACCACCATTGAAAAAATCAGAAACATTCTTGCCCACACTTTTGACGGTCTCCAAGCCCTGGTGGATTCCATTTCCGATAGACTCCACTCCTGATTCTACCACGTCCACAGCACCATAAGCAAAATTTTTAACTCCGTCATAAACAGACTTTTTAAATTCTGGTGCAACTGCAGAACCGATAAGATTAAGCGTTCCTAAAGCAAAGCCAGCGAGGGCTCCAAATGCTGGAACCCCTCCTAGTGCTCCTGCCTTAGCTCCTAGCCACATACCATCTAAGGGACCAACATTAGATATGGTATCAATGGTACCACCGATCACAGACTTCCCGATTTTCCCTACAGCCGTCTTGGGATCGTTACCAAACAGAAACAATATTCTTCTCCATTATACCACACGAGCGATACCGTGAGAAGATGAGAAAAGCAAAAGAAACCCACCTGAATTTGTTTCAGGTGGTTAGTTTCATGAGACTAGAAATAGTCCCTATAAACCTTTATCTCTTCTTAGACTTCTTGACATGGTCCTTGTACATTTTTGACTTCTTTCCATACCATTCTTCGATGGTATAGCCATACTCTTCACGGTATTTCTCTTGATTTTTATTGACTGTATTCAAGTTCTCTAGAGTTACTACATTGGATTTAAAAAATGATACCAAAAATAGGCCTAAGAAAATAGGTGAAATCGGTAATAAAGCAAGCAACAAATGTGCCAGAAGGTTATTAAGACCATGGGTAAAGAGATTGATTCCAGACATCAACAACCATAAGAATAAAATAACATTCAAAAATTTTTTATAATATTCTGAGGAGAAATAATCCTTGCTAGCGCGCTGCTTTGTGACAAGGATATAAATAAGGTAAATCAGTGATAACACAAAACCAATCCAGTAGACGATACGAATTGCCACTAGGGGGATTAAGTATAAGATGGCTATAAACCAACTATAATAAAAAATCACAAGCACAAATAATTGAAAAATCTGAGTCATTAAATAAGCTTTAATACGATTTCTTTTAGAATTAATATAAAAATAAGTAAAATGACCACAACAAAACAAGAATAGAAAGACAAAGAAACTATTTGGGGGAATCAGGCTATTTTCTACTGATGTCAACTGTGTAACTAGTTCATGTCCATTTTTACTAGCCAATCGAAGGATTCCCATAGGAAAATATGTGCCCCAAACAATCAAAAACGAATATAGTGGTAGTCCAAAAATCGCCTTTACTATATTTAATTTCCGAGTTGTCTCAAGTGCATCATTAATGTCTTTTTGTATCTTATCCATTTATTTTCTCCTATTATCCAAACAAGGATGAGACCGTCTTCAGACCACCATTGAAAAAATCTGAAACATTCTTGCCCACACTTTTGACAGTCTCCAAGCCCTGGTGGATTCCGTTTCCGATAGACTCCACCGTCGATTCTACCACGTCCACTGCACCATAAGCAAAATTTTTAACTCCGTCATACAAAGCCTTTTTCTCCTCAGGGAAGAATATAGAGCCTGCAAGATTGAATGTACCTACTGCAAGACCAGCGAGAGCTCCACCTACTGGATTTCCTCCTAGTGCTCCTGCCTTAGCTCCTAGCCACATACCATCTAGGGGACCAACGTTAGATATGGTATCAACAGTACCACCTAGCACAGACTTCCCGATTTTCCCTACGGTCGTCTTGGAATCGGTCTTGGAATTGTTATAGTTCTTATAGATATTGACTCCCTCTTCCACGGCCAATACACCCCAACCTACAATTTCTCCTCCGATTTTAAACTTGTCACTTTTTATAAAATCCTTTGCTATATTACCAAGCCCTGTTGCATACTCTCCCATTAGAAAAGATGCTGCTGTTTTGACGTGTTTGAATCCCTTTGTAACAGGCCCTACAAGCTTACTTAACTTACTAACCCATTTAGTGCTTTTTAGTGCATCGGGCAGATCCATCATAAAGGTTAATACTTTTTCTACCAACGGGGAGCTTTGAAGGGCTTGACTTATTTCTTTACTGTATAAAAGTGTTTGAAATGATATTCCTTTACCACTTCCTGTATATAAAGTGTCTAGTAATTTCGAAAAATCATCAACACCCTTGATTCTATCTGCCGCAGCTTTCGCCCACTTACCAAGATCATTGGCATCTATCCCAAGGATCTTAGCGATTGCTTCTTTTTCACCTATTCCTGTCAAACTGGATATAAAAGCAAGAAAACTCTCTCTCGCTTTTATCACCTCTGCTTGTGAACTAATATTTCGGTCAATTGCAGAAATAGCTGATGCAACCGTTTGAGAGTCTGCTCCTTTTGAAACATCCAAAAACTTGGCGCTATACTGTTTATCTAGACTCACCACTCCATTTAGAGGATTACTATCGCCCTCGGTGGACATCTTCGTTAGTTGTGTCTCATATTCTTTCAGAGTTTCTAATTTGCTCTTAGCGCTCGTATAAGAGGCAAAGCCTTCTACAACACTAATATCTTGTCCATCCAGTGTATCAATATTCGCACTAACCTTACTTAAAAAATTATTTTCAACATCAGTAATCAAATCTGAAACTTTCCCCTTAAGCTCACTTGATTTACTGTAATACTCACTCATTGGTATCGTAAATACTCCATCAGCCATGCAAATCCTCCTTATTTCTGCTCATCCACTATCTTCTTAGCATCTTCATCTGCTTTTTTGATGATCTCTTCTACTTTTTTCGCATTTTCATTAGTCGTATGCCAATTAGTCTTTGCTTTTGTTAATTTTGCAGTTAAATCATTAATCGCAGTTTCCAATGAAGTAGCTGCTTCACCCTTAAGATTTGAACTAACGGATGTTTTTACATTTCCCAATTCTGTAATCAAGTCACTAAACCCATCCCCAATTTTTTGTAACTCATCTTGAAACTGTTTATGTTGATCTGCGATATATTTTATTTCTGCCATAATCTCTCTCCCTTCACTTAAAATGAAACAGAAGATTCAGCAGACGAAATCTCTTCAGCAAAACTTTTTGCACTTTCAGACAATACAATGCATTCTGCCACTAAGAGCTTTTGGTTTTTTAATTCTGAATCTACTTTATTAAATAATTTAGCATAGCCGTCCCCCAACAAATCACTTTGAAATAAACTAAATTGGGAAGCAGAAGTTGTCACACTTTTTGTATAATTATCAACATTTTGTATCAATTTCTCAACCGATGATACAAATGTTTCTTTGTCCATCTTGATAGTAGTCATGTTACCCCCTAATAAACCATACCCAATAGATAATCACGTACACTCGAATCCAAATCAGCTTGGCTAATAGAATCATATACTAGAGCTTTATTGTTTGCCGAATCTTTTGAATCGTACACCATACCCAATCTCCAACTATTTAAAGCGACATCAAGATCAAACATCGCTTGAATTTGGGATATTCTCCCATCAACCTCACTAAGAAAACTTGCCTTTTTGGCAGAAATATCTGCACAGTCGGCCTTAATTGTTAGAACATAATCATCAAACTTCGAATCAGCATTACCTTCCCAACCAGAAATATCTGTAGAAACACCTGATACACTATCTGTTGTATCTCCTTCTGTTATGGCAGTTTTAAAAGTATTCAAAGCAGCAATTCTTTCCTTATAATTCATCTACGACCACCTCCGTAAGAGTTTTGTTTAATCTATTTTCTTTTTAGGGATCGTAAGAGACTTCTCCCAATTTTGATAAATTTCTATGAAACGTTCTTCCTCTTCATCCACAAAACCTTTGAAAACAACTCGATCAATATTTTCTTGATTAAAGAATATTGTATTGTTTGGATTGATACCACTTGGGTAAAGACAACCCATATAATCTACAAACATCTCAGAGTTTGTTTCCTGATCCTGGTAAACGACCCCACGACCGATAACCATGAGTTTTTCTGTTCCTTCTTTTAAATACACTACTGTTCCTAATGGATAAAGTTTTTCTG
Organism: Streptococcus sp. HMSC062H02; assembly: GCF_001813005.1. Taxonomy (GTDB): domain Bacteria; phylum Bacillota; class Bacilli; order Lactobacillales; family Streptococcaceae; genus Streptococcus; species Streptococcus oralis_S. The sequence continues at coordinate 729 of NZ_KV811102.1, read as the reverse complement.
ACATAATTTATTCCTCGATTTCTTGTTTGATTAATTTTACTTTTTGAGTTCTTCCTTTATCATAAATATAGGCTTGATCCCACTCTAATTTTTTCTCTCGATTATTTGAATTGTGTTCCACAATTGATTGATCATATAAACGCATAGCAATAACTGCTGTTGTAATATTTTCCTTAATGCCTTTAATCACAGGATTTACCTTAAAGAATACCGATTTTGAACCCGCAGTAATAAAGTGCAGACCGTATTTATAAGCATTAATATACAATTGATAAAAATCATCTTCAGATATAGAAACTTTTTCAACAAAAGAAGCCAAATCCGGTATAACGATGAAAGTTTGAACATCTTTTGGAGTTTCTTTCCTGTTTGTTATCTCCTTATCAAGATTATTAAATAGATCTAAGATTTCTTCTCCTGAAATATATGCATTTGCTTTTTCTTTTAAGAATGAATACTCTTCGTTAGAGTCTACTAACAATACATGACCATTGTCTAGACAGTGATTAATTACACTAACTAGATGACAAATTGTATACTGAAGAGCTTGCTTACTTTCTGATAAAACTACAATATTTTTTAATGTAGATAGATTAATTGGGATAATCTCAGCTTCCTCGCAACTAATTGCAATCGGTAATGCATGATTTTGAATCGCTTCTTGAGTTGTAGGCAGATTGAGAAATACTTCCATCGTCAACTCCTCTGGTACCATCGGAATGGCACTTG
>NZ_KV811101.1:0-58948 GCF_001813005.1 Streptococcus sp. HMSC062H02 | reverse complement strand
TATTGCCACTTGAAGGCTTGGCTAAAGGCCAATATTTCTACGAAGTGGATTTGGCTGGCACCCAAGGTAAATCAGATAAAGAGCTTCTTGATTTCTTGAAACAAAACGGCACTCAAAGCTATAAAGCTACTATCAAGGTGTACGGTGCGAAAGATGGTAAGGCTGACTTGAGCAATCTGGTAGCGACTAAAGATTTGACTGTTAATTTGAATGGTTTGACCACACCAAATCAGGTTAAAGAGTCTGTTGTTAACAATGTCAAAGACATGATTGATGTTCCAGCTAGCTACCTTGATAAGGCTAAGGTTCCTGGACCTTTCTTGGCCGGTGTCAACCAGGTTATACCATACGAAGCTTTTGGTGGAGATGGTATGTTGACTCGCCTCTTGTTAAAAGCCTCAGACAAAGCCCCTTGGTCAGACAATGGAATGGATAAAAATCCTGCTTTATTGCCACTTGAAGGCTTGGCTAAAGGCCAATATTTCTACGAAGTGGATTTGAATGGCAATACGGTTGGCAAAGATGGTCAGGCCTTGCTGGAGCAACTTCGAGCTAACGGAACCCATACATATTCAGCTACTATTAAAGTCTATGGCTCTAAAGATGGCAAACCTGATTTGACCAATCTGATTGCTACTCGTCAAGTAACGATTCAGCTTCGTGGAAAAGAAATGGCGACAATACCATCTCAACAAGGTCAGATGAATACGAAGCCTTCTGAAACAGGCTCTACAGGTACGACTGATGGTATGATGGGTACAAATCACCATATGTCAGATATGAAAGTAGATCAACCAGCTTCTGGCCCAATGGCTAATATGATGAAAAAAGATGTTAAAGCGATGCTACCAAATACTGGTGAAGCTCAAACGGCTACAGCTGGACTTGGAATCCTTGGCCTAGCCTTGGCAGGTTTTGTTGGATTTTTGGGTTGGAAAACCAAAAGAGAAGATTAAGGTTCAAATCATTTAAACATTACGGAAAATAGTGTTATACTAAAGCAAGTATAACACTGTTTTTGTCAAAGGAGTGTCAGATGAAAAAGACAATTTTGTTGGTTGATGATGAGATAGATATTCTAGATATTCAAAATCGCTATCTTTTACAGGCAGGTTACGATGTTTTAGTTGCCCATGACGGTAAGGAAGGATTAGAACTTTTTAGAAAAAAATCTATCGATCTCATTATCACAGATATCATGATGCCTAATATGGACGGTTATGATTTCATCAGCGAAGTTCAGTATATTGCTCCTGATCAACCCTTTCTCTTTACAACTGCTAAGACAAGCGAACAGGATAAGATTTATGGATTAAGTTTGGGGGCAGATGATTTTATAGCTAAACCGTTTAGCCCACGGGAATTGGTTTTGAGAGTGAATAATATTTTGCGCCGCCTTAGTCGAGGCGGAGAGACCGAGCAGATTGAGCTTGGTGACTTAGTGATCAACCATGTGACTCATGAGGTTCGTATTGGGGAACAGTCTTTGGAATTGACAGTGAAATCTTTTGAACTTCTATGGATATTAGCCAGCAATCCTGAGAGAGTCTTTTCAAAGACTGAACTTTACGAGAAGGTATGGCAAGAGGACTATGTAGATGATACCAATACACTCAATGTTCATATCCATGCTTTGAGACAAGAGTTGAGTAAGTATACGAATTTAAACACTCCTGCTATCAAAACTGTTTGGGGATTGGGCTATAAGATGGAAAGACCAAGAGGTAGAAAATGAAATTAAAAAACTATATTTTAGTGGGGTATCTAGTGTCGACTCTACTAACGATTTTGGTCGTTTTCTGGGCAGTCCAACGGATGTTGATCGAGAAAAGTGAAGTTTACTTTCTAGTTGGAATGACCTTGATTGCTAGTTTCATTGGCGCTGCAGTGAGCATCTTTCTTTTGTCGCCTGTGTTCTCTTCTCTGAAACATTTGAAAAAACAAGCTCAGGATATAGCAAGCAAGGATTTTAGCACAGAAATTGAAACCAAGGGACCATTAGAATTTCAAGAACTGGGCCGGGCTTTTAATGACATGTCCCACAAATTGCAGGCTACCTTTCAATCACTTGATGAGAGCGAGCAAGAAAAGAGAATGATGATTGCGCAGCTCTCTCATGATATTAAAACTCCCATTACCTCCATTCAGGTTACTGTGGAGGGAATTCTAGATGGAGTAATTAAGGAAGAGGAGCGGCTCCACTACTTAACCACGATTGGTCGGCAAACCGAGCGTCTAAACAAGCTAGTAGAGGAATTGGATGTTTTGACTCTTAACACCCAACCTCAAGATACTGCTGATGAAGAAGTCGAAGAGGTCTTTTTAGATCAGCTGTTGATTGAGTCAATGAGTGAATTTCAACTCCAGATTGAACAAGAGGAGCGAGATGTTTACATTCAAGTGTCACCTGAGTCGGCGAAAATCAAGAGCCATTCTGACAAACTTTCTCGCATTTTGGTTAATTTGTTAAACAATGCCTTTAAATATTCAGAACCAGGAACCAGAATCGAGGTTCTTGCCCAATTAACAGAACAAGAGCTGAGAATCAGTGTGAAAGACGAGGGACAGGGAATCCTTCCTGAAGATTTGGAAAAGATCTTTAAACGACTTTATCGTGTAGAAACTTCACGCAATATGAAGACAGGTGGGCATGGATTAGGTCTTGCGATCGCACGCGAACTAGCCCATCAGCTTGGTGGCGAAATCACAGCAGAAAGTCAATATGGCTTAGGAAGCAAGTTTACATTCAGCCTCAATTTGAAATAAAGGCGTAAAATCCCTTTACAAATATAGCTTTTCATGGTACAATAGCCTTTGTGTGAAATAGCAGCAGGAAAGCATGAAGCTCGTCAACAGGTGTCTTATGACAAGTAACCTTGGCTGTTTAGGCGAAGGGCATCTGCACGAATCAGGGCTTTCTAAGTGACTATTTCCACCGAAATATTATTTATATCAGGAGGACATTCACATGTCACGTTATACAGGACCATCTTGGAAACAAGCTCGTCGCCTTGGCCTTTCACTTACAGGTACAGGTAAAGAATTGGCACGTCGTAACTACGTACCAGGACAACACGGACCAAACAACCGTTCTAAATTATCAGAATACGGTTTGCAATTGGCTGAAAAACAAAAACTTCGTTTCACTTACGGTGTAGGTGAAAAACAATTCCGTAACTTGTTCGTACAAGCTACAAAAATCAAAGGCGGAATCCTAGGTTTCAACTTCATGCTTCTTTTGGAACGTCGTTTGGATAATGTTGTTTACCGTCTTGGCCTTGCGACTACTCGTCGTCAAGCTCGTCAATTCGTAAACCACGGTCACATCCTTGTTGATGGAAAACGCGTTGATATCCCATCATACCGCGTAACTCCAGGTCAAGTGATTTCAGTTCGTGAAAAATCATTGAAAGTTCCAGCAATCCTTGAAGCAGTAGAAGCTACTCTTGGACGTCCAGCATTCGTATCATTCGACGCTGAAAAATTGGAAGGTTCATTGACTCGCTTGCCAGAACGCGACGAAATCAACCCAGAAATCAACGAAGCACTTGTCGTTGAATTCTACAACAAAATGCTTTAATTTTAGGATATGTGATACAGAAAGCCTACAACAGTGGGCTTTTTGCTTTGTCTTAAAAGGTTGATTTCTGGGTTTGTTCAGTTATAAACTTTTTAGTGCAGTTTCATAGAACGAAACTGCTTTTTGGGCGTTCATTTTTGAGAGGTAAAAAGAAGCATGACTCTCCCACAGCAATAGAGCTTTTAGGCGGGAAAACCACACTTCTTTCTTGGATTAATTTTACATCATTTTGACTTAAAAAACAAATAGAGGCGTCCCACCTCCTACCGCAGAAAGATCTGTTTCAAGGGGAGATGGAAAACCTCTATTCATTAAATAGATTATAATCGAAAAAATGAATTGACGCAAGTATATTTAAAGCCCACCCATTGGTGATAGTCGGTTCCTTTGCATGCTATAGCATACGACATTTTACAAGGAAAATAAAGTAGTAAGCTAGTCTAATGGAGTATCTGTAGTACTTTAGCAAACAAGGTGTGCTATAATGCTTTTAACAGGAACTAAAAGCCATTAGTAAATAACTAATATTGGGTCATATTGTTCCGCTGTTAGAGAGAAGGAACTCAATGAAACTATGGGAATGTGTTGATAAGAATGTTCGCCTTATTTTAGAAGATGGGACTTCCATCAAGGGCAGGGTGGTTGATTGGTTTGATGGTTATGATTTAGATGGTCCTGACGAATTAGTCATAGGTGATCGCTCATATCCTGAAGATATTATCAAGAAAATCAAAATTATTAGGGTTTAGTTCAACCTAGGCGATTTTATCGACTAGCATAAGAACTATCGAAAAAATAGCAGAGAGGAAAATAAATGAGTAGGCAACTATGGAACTACCTACGCTCAAGAGTTCAGGTAGTCACTAATGACGGCAAGATAATCAAGGGACGTGTCATAGACTTTGTTGACGAAATGGACAATGATGAGCAAGATGAAATCACTATCCTCATTGACAATCCTAGCCCTGCTGAAGCTACTGAAATTTCTCTCTTTGAGAGTGAGGTTCTCTCGATTGAAACAATCTCATAGGACTTAGAACAATCTAGGTGCTTTTACCTGCCTTATTTGAAAGAAAATACTATGGAAAAGGATTTAGTTTATATGGCGATATTAGATGATTTACAAGCCTTATATGACAATGGTTGGGACGCCTCTTTTGATTATAATGGTCAAGTATGTGGGATTTTTCCTAACTCTGTTCATGACATAAGAGTGGTGATTGGAGATAAAGAATATCAGGCATCGTCATTCATTGATCTGATTTCTTTAAAAATTGGAGATAACACTTTAATAGAAATTATGGATGGAATTGAAGTGCAGTATTATTAAAATAAAAATCACGCTTGATGAATGAATCGCACCCCAAAATTAGATTTTATTTGTTAAATTTTTGGAACGTAGTTCAATATGCTACAACGCTCTTATTAGGAGGAGATGGGTAATGGGATATAGTCAACAAGTATTAGACATGCTAAAAAGAGGAGTAGATGGTGATGTTGAGGCTTACTATGGTTTTTTTCTTGAACTTACTGCTAAATTAGGCGAAGATGATGCTTTTGCTGATGGTTTGATAGCGGAAAATGAGCCTCTTTTTGATCTTATCAATGATGAACCAATGTATTATTTTTATGTTGAAGAAGATACAGAGGATAAAGAATTGTGTAGGAGATTTCTTGAACCATACTACAACAAAGCAAAACAGTTAGTAAACCATAGCGCTTAGAACAATCTAGGCCTTAGACAGAAAAGTAAAATAAAAATCACCTTTGACAGGTGCAATTTACTTGCTTACTGAACTCATCAATGACGCATCGCTATCTAAATCCAGCAAGATAACAAAATGCCTTAAGATAAGACTTTATATTGCAAGAAGCCTACAATAGTGGGCTTTTTGCTTTGTCTTAAACCGTTGATTTCTGGGTTTAGGCATTGTCGGAAGGAGTGCTTTTAGTCATCGAGAATCTTTCTAGCTATAGTATAAAGAAATCCGTGTTTTAGGTGACTTTTCCGCCCTCATTTTCAGCTTTTGTGCTAAAATAGATTTATAAACTTAAGATAAGGAATGTTTATGAAATCGGGTAATGTATTATTGAAAGGATGCCTTTATTTCTGGGGTGGCTTGTTTTTACTAGGTCTCTTGGTTCAGGTAGCTCTGCCTTTGGCAATTTGTGGCTTGATAGGTTTCGGGGCTTATCTAGTCTATAAGCGTTGGTGTTATCCTCTTTTGAAGGATCGTTCTTTGGAAGATCAGATTGAGCTTTTAAAAGCGCGTATTCGTCAGGCCGATAAAGATATCCAGCAGTTAGAAGAGACTTTGTCTGAAAAAGGATCAGCAGCCTATAAAAGCCTAGCTAATCAGGTCTTGATTGAACTTCAAGAAATTCATCAAGAGGCTAATCGTTTAAAATCTTATATTGACGAAGCTGTTTATAGTCGCATTGATAAAAAGGTTCGCTCAGTAAGGGCGACCATAGACGTCCAGCTAGAGCGACTAGAAAGAGAGAGTCTGGTAGACATCGAAAATAAGGAGCCCGAAGAATTGGCGCCTGAATTGTCTCAGACTTTGGCAAATATTGCTGCGGACCATCAAGCGATTCTCGACAAAATCGAGTCATCGGATGTTGGAGCCAAAGAAGAGCTGACGGCCATCCATAGTTTAAAAATGGAGAAATTCCAAACGATTTTAGAGGGCTATTTAAAGATTAAGGCAAATCCCAAAAATTATAATCGGGCGGAAGAACGCTTGGAACAAGCTAAAGCAGCCATCGAACAATTTGACCTTGAGCTAGACCAAGTTTTGAGAGAACTCAATGAAACAGATATGCGCGATTTTGATATTAGCCTGCGTATCTTGGGAAAAGATCGCAAAGAATAGGGTAGACACAAAGGAGTAACCATGACAGAATTTAATTTTGATATTGATCAGATTGCTAATAATACAGTGGCCAAAGTGGACAAGACAACCGAAATCATCGAGACCAATACAGGCTCAGCCCAGACGATTACTTTTCTTGAAAAGCTAAGCCCTGAGCAACAAGAGCAAATCAAGGAGCGCGTGCCTCAATTGGTGGATCAGTTTGTCACAGACCAAAATGCTCTCTTGGACTTTGGTCAATCAGCGGTGGAAGGTGTCAATGGTACGGTTAACCGTATTTTGACCGAGCAGAAGAAACTGCAAATTCCTCAGGTGGATGATCTGCTGAAAAATACCAATCGTGAGCTCCAAGGTTTTGTAGCCAAATATAAGAATGCTGAAATTGCAGAATTGGAAGAAAAGCCAAACTTTTTGCAAAAATTATTTAAAAAAAGTCAGAACAGTCTGCAAGAATTTTATTTTGACTCAAAAACAGTTGAGCAAAAGCTAGATGGTATGGCTGCTGCTGTGGTCAAGCAAGAAGATGTGCTGGCGCGAAATATTGTTTCTGCTGAAATGCTGATTGAGGACAATACCAAATCCATTGAAAATCTAGTGGGAGTAATTTCCTTTATCGAGGCCAGTCAGGCAGAAGCTGGGAATCGTGCTGCTGAATTGAAGACTCAAGTAGATCAACTAGATTCAAGTACGGTAGAATATCAAACCAAGTCCCAAGAATTAGCTCGTATGGCAGAAGTGGTCAATACACTGGAACAACAACATACAGAGTATGTTAGCCGCCTTTACGTAGCTTGGACGACGACTCCACAAATGCGTAATCTCGTCAAAGTTTCATCGGACATGCGCCAAAAATTGGGCATGCTTCGTCGCAATACCATTCCAACCATGAAGCTTTCGATTGCCCAACTTGGTATTTTGCAACAATCGATGAAATCAGGTGTCGTGGCAGATGCCATTGTCAATGCCAACAATGCTGCCCTTCAGATGCTAGCTGAAACCAGCAAGGAAGTGATTCCGCAGATGGAACGAATTGCCCAAAGTCCAACAGTAGCTGTTGAATCCGTCACCAAACTTGCTGAAAGTCTAGTCGCTCAAAACCAAGGTATCGTTGCTGCCATTGAGTTGGGATGCCAGAAACGTGCTCAACTAGAAACAACCATCGTCAAATCCGCAGAAATGATCAACGATTCTGTTAAACTCCGCGATGAGAAAATCGTCCAAGCCCTTCTAGACCAAGGAAAGGCTGCTCAGAAAGAAGTACAAGAATAAAAATAAATCCTCTGCAATGTAGATTTGCAGGGGATTTTATTCGTTTTTATGAACAAGCCAGGCGGAATACTTTTTCCCAAGCCAGAGAGCAAAGAGGAGATTGATGACGACGATGCCTGAACCGACCAGTGAAAATAGGAAAAATTCGCTAGTCGAAACTCGCCACAAATGTACGATGTCTGTAATAAAATAAGCACTGACAGGAAAACAAAGGATAGAAGTGATTAGAGCAGGGATATACTTACGGAGAAGAATTGATTGTCCAATATGGAGCAAGAGATGAAGTGCAAAGGCCACAAATCCTCCTAACCAAACTAATTTGAGCGTTCTAGATTGAGTAAAATACGCAAATAAAGTGATGGATAAGACAAGAATAAATTCCTCAAAAACAGCAAGGGCAAATCCCTCTGTTGTAATTCCTTTGTGAATCTTGAGAATAGCTGGAGCCTTTTGAGCCAGCAAGGTTTCGTTGAGATGAATCCAAGGGACAAGACCGATAATTTCTTCCATATCGTGAAAGATAAAGAGTAGCGGGAACATCCAAAGATAAAATGCCATAAATCTCTCCTGAAAAGCTATAGATTGCTAACCAATAAAGCAAAAAACGCCCAGTAAGGCGTTTTGAGTTATGCTTATTTAACCTCGGTGAACACTACGTGTTTGCGAAGTTTTGGTGAGTATTTCTTCAATTGAAGACGGTCTGGAGTGTTACGTTTGTTTTTAGAAGTAAGGTACAAGCGTTCACCAGATTCTTTGTGTTCAAGTGTGATATTTACGCGCATGGTATCTCCCTTCTATTATTCGGCTGATGCAGCTTTAGCGATCTTACGTCCTTTGTAGTATCCTTTAAGTGATACGCGGTGAGAACGTGAGTAATCTCCAGTAGTTTCGTCAAAGTTTACAGATGGAGCTGTTACTTTGTAGTGTGTACGACGTTTGTTTTTCTTCGCTTTTGACGTGCGACGTGCAGGTACTGCCATTTTGATTTCTCCTTTAGGTATTTAAATTCGATTCAATCTACTGATTTTCATCAACCATACTAGGATAACACATTTTTTTTGTAAAGTAAAGTTACTTGACAAAAAAAGATGAAAAAATTAAAAGGTCATTAACCAGATTAATCGAAATTTTCTGAAAATTCAAGAATTTTCTTCTGTTCATTGCCTTTAAAATGTGCTATAATAGTAAAAACTGAAACGGGAGGGATAAGATGACTGAATTAGATAAACGTCACCGCAGTAGCATTTATGATAGCATGGTTAAATCACCAAACCGTGCTATGCTTCGAGCGACTGGTATGACAGATAAGGACTTTGAAACACCGATTGTGGGAGTGATTTCGACTTGGGCGGAAAATACACCATGTAACATTCACTTGCATGATTTCGGGAAATTAGCTAAAGAAGGTGTCAAATCTGCAGGTGCTTGGCCTGTACAGTTTGGAACCATTACCGTAGCGGACGGGATTGCCATGGGAACGCCTGGTATGCGTTTCTCTCTAACATCTCGTGATATCATTGCGGACTCTATCGAGGCGGCGATGGGTGGTCACAACGTCGATGCCTTCGTTGCTATCGGTGGCTGCGACAAGAACATGCCTGGTTCTATGATTGCTATTGCCAACATGGATATTCCAGCTATTTTCGCCTATGGTGGTACTATTGCACCGGGAAATCTTGATGGCAAAGATATTGACTTGGTTTCTGTTTTTGAGGGAATCGGAAAATGGAACCACGGTGACATGACAGCTGAGGACGTGAAACGTCTTGAATGTAATGCCTGCCCTGGCCCTGGTGGCTGTGGTGGTATGTATACAGCTAATACCATGGCGACTGCTATCGAAGTTCTCGGTATGAGTTTGCCAGGATCTTCATCTCACCCAGCTGAATCAGCCGACAAGAAAGAAGATATCGAAGCAGCAGGACGTGCTGTTGTTAAGATGCTGGAGCTTGGTCTCAAACCATCTGATATCTTGACTCGTGAAGCCTTTGAAGATGCCATCACTGTAACCATGGCTCTCGGTGGTTCTACAAATGCCACTCTTCACTTGCTTGCCATTGCCCATGCGGCTAATGTTGATTTGTCCCTTGAGGACTTCAATACGATCCAAGAACGTGTGCCTCACTTGGCCGACTTGAAACCATCTGGTCAGTATGTCTTCCAAGACCTTTACGAAGTCGGTGGTGTCCCTGCGGTTATGAAATATCTCTTGGCAAATGGTTTTCTTCATGGCGACCGTATCACATGTACTGGTAAGACAGTCGCTGAAAACTTGGCTGACTTTGCAGACCTTACACCAGGCCAAAAAGTCATTATGCCACTTGAAAATCCAAAACGTGCAGACGGTCCGCTTATCATCTTGAACGGGAACCTTGCCCCTGATGGTGCGGTTGCTAAGGTATCAGGTGTTAAAGTTCGTCGTCACGTTGGACCAGCTAAGGTCTTTGACTCAGAAGAAGATGCTATTCAGGCCGTTCTGACAGATGAAATCGTTGATGGCGATGTAGTCGTTGTCCGTTTCGTGGGACCTAAGGGTGGTCCTGGTATGCCTGAAATGCTGTCACTTTCATCTATGATCGTTGGTAAAGGTCAAGGAGACAAGGTTGCCCTCTTGACGGATGGACGCTTCTCTGGTGGTACTTATGGTCTGGTTGTCGGACATATCGCTCCTGAAGCTCAGGATGGTGGACCGATTGCTTACCTCCGTACAGGTGATATCGTTACGGTTGACCAAGATACCAAAGAAATTTCCATGGCCGTATCCGAAGAAGAACTTGAAAAACGCAAGGCAGAAACAACCTTGCCACCACTTTACAGCCGTGGTGTCCTCGGTAAATATGCCCATATCGTATCCTCTGCTTCACGCGGAGCTGTGACAGACTTCTGGAATATGGACAAGTCAGGTAAAAAATAAACTCATACTCTTCGAAAATCTCTTCAAACCACATCAACATCGCCTTGCCGTACTCAAGTACAGCCTACGGCTAGTTTCCTAGTTTGCTCTTTGATTTTCATTGAGTATCAAAAAGCAAGCCATCTTCGGCTTGCTTCTTTTTATCTTCAAAAGTGATTTGCCTCATTAACGAGGTGGCAGTCCAAGGGCAATACGGCCGTAGCGGCTGATTCGTGTGATCTTCCAGGCAGGCGACCAGGTAACTTCAACCTTGACATCTTCGATACCTTCGATTTGTTTCAGACCTGCAACGATTTCGATAGGCAAACTTTCGGCGCAATCGCAGGCGGTGTCGGTGAAGGTCATGACAATCTTGCAGAGACCCGTTTCATCCAGATTGATTTCATAAATCAGTCCTAGATTGTAAACATCCAATTCCACATCTGTATCAAAAACCTTCTCTAGTTTTTCGATAATTTGGTCTTGCAAGTCCAAAGCGCGGTCATTGATTTTGATATCGTCTCTCATAACAGTCCCTCCACGTGATAAATATCCTCTATTTTCTCATAATTCTGACAATTTGGCAAGTTTTTGATGAATTTTCTGAAAAGACTCTCTTGCGATTTTCTCCTCTCACTGTTTTAATCCCTTTATTTATGGTAAAATAAGACTATTAAGTTTAAAGAGGATTCCCTATGAAATTACAAAAACCTAAAGGAACGCAGGATATTTTACCTGCTGAGTCTGCCAAGTGGCAGTACGTTGAGGGCTTTGCCCGTGAAATTTTCAAGCGCTATAACTATGCAGAAGTGCGCACGCCTATTTTTGAGCATTACGAGGTCATCAGCCGCTCTGTTGGAGACACAACCGATATCGTTACCAAGGAAATGTACGATTTTTATGACAAGGGTGACCGCCATATTACCCTCCGTCCAGAAGGAACTGCGCCCGTTGTTCGTTCCTATGTGGAAAATAAACTCTTTGCCCCAGAAGTGCAAAAGCCAAGTAAGTTCTATTACATGGGCCCTATGTTCCGCTATGAGCGTCCACAGGCAGGTCGTTTACGCCAGTTCCACCAGATTGGTGTCGAGTGCTTTGGTTCTAGCAATCCAGCTACCGATGTGGAAACCATCGCTATGGCGGCTCATTTCTTGAAAGCGATTGGCATTCAAGGTGTTAAATTGCACCTCAACACTCTTGGAAATCCTGAGAGCCGTGCGGCTTATCGTCAGGCCTTGATCGACTATTTGACACCGATCAAGGAGACCTTGTCGAAGGATAGCCAACGTCGTTTGGAGGAAAATCCTCTCCGTGTCTTGGACTCTAAGGAAAAAGAAGACAAGGTGGCAGTAGAAAATGCACCGTCTATCTTGGATTTCCTTGATGAAGAAAGCCAAGCTCATTTTGATGCCGTCCGTCAGATGTTGGAAAATCTGGGTGTAGACTATATCATCGATACCAATATGGTGCGCGGTCTGGACTACTATAACCACACCATTTTCGAGTTTATCACTGAGATTGAGGGCAATGATTTGACAGTCTGTGCGGGTGGTCGTTACGATGGTTTGGTTGCTTACTTTGGTGGTCCTGAAACTGCTGGATTTGGATTTGGCCTTGGTGTAGAGCGCCTGCTTCTCATTCTTGAAAAGCAAGGTGTGGCCCTCCCTATCGAAAACGCTCTAGATGTTTATATCGCAGTCTTGGGTGAAGGAGCAAATGTTAAGGCCTTGGAATTGGTACAAGCCCTTCGCCAACAAGGATTCAAAGCAGAGCGTGACTACCTCAACCGGAAGCTTAAAGCTCAGTTCAAGTCAGCCGATGTCTTTGCGGCTAAGACTCTCATCACGCTAGGGGAGAGCGAAGTCGAAAGCGGACAAGTGACGGTTAAGAACAACCAAACACGAGAAGAAGTTCAAGTGTCACTTGATGCTATCAATCAAAATTTCTCAGAAATCTTTGAAAAATTAGGCTTTTAATAGTAGAAAAACCGGTCAGGACCTTACTCCTGACCGTTTTCTTTTGCAAAATGACAAAAATCATAAACTTTTTGACAAATATACTTGTCAAAAAGAAAAAGATGTGTTACAATATAAGCAAGTTAAGAGTAAAGGAGAAAGGAATGCTTAAAAATCGTTTAAAAGAGCTTCGGGCTCGCGATGGTCTCAATCAGACCGAACTTGCCAAGCTAGCAGGAGTTTCCAGACAGACCATCAGTTTGTTAGAACGGGATGAGTACACCCCATCCATCGTTATTGCCCTGAAGATTGCTCAGATATTCCATGAGCCAGTCGAGTCAGTCTTTCGTATAGAGGAGGATGAGGAATGAATAAGTATAAAGTAATTTATTATATGAGTGTTTTTGCCTTTATTGTGAATGCTTTTGCTATGATTGGAACATTACTGGGTTGGTTCTATTTTGTTGAAAGTAAGTATTTGTTTTGGATTAATTTAGTCCTCTTGTCCATTTTCAATCGGTTGAAGAAAAAGGAGAAAAATGATGAACAAGTATAAAGTAATCTATTATGTAGTTGCCATAGCTCTATTAGTCAGCGTATTTCTACTGATTGGGATGGACCTAGGCTGGTTTAATCCATATCAAAGCGACCAATTTGTTTGGACCTACTTTGCTCTCATCCCAGTAGTTGACTGGATTGAAAAGAAATCCAAAAATCTAGCAAGTGAAAAAGGAGAATGAATATGAAAAAGTTTTTAGCAGGTTTTCAAGTCGATACTGAGCACAAAGAACTTGCGGGTGTTTGTGCAGGTTTAGGAAATTATTTTAACATTCAAGCCAATATCGTTCGTTTGGTGACAGTCTTGCTGTTTCTCTCTTCGACAGAGATTGGGATTATAACAGTAACTCTCTATGCCTATCTAGCAGGTTGGCTTGGCAATGAACCCTTGGGAGATGGAGCAAAAAAAGCTAGAAACCAAGCTATTCTCTTGTTTGCTGTTTGTTTGATTTTGGTGTCACTTGGAACAGAAGGTTTGGTCGCTATCTTTGAGTCAGGTAAAGCCTTTGGTCAATGGTTGGTTGGATTAGTTTAGAAAGAGGATGAATATGAAAAAGAAACGTGGATTGTTATTTTTAATGGCTTTGATCTTGGGAGGCTTCTTGGGCATGTTTGCAGGGATGTTTAAGGCCTATACCGAAAACTATGGAACCATTTTAGATGTCAAAATCGTGATTCCATGGATATCATCTATTTGTTTACTGTTAGGTTTCATTAGTATGTTTTTGACTTTCGATTTCTTAAAGAAAAGCAGAAAATTTCACTCCTTGTATCAAGAGGAAATGGATGATGATCTGAATGAAACCTATTATGTACAAATGTATCGTAATCTCGAGTTTGGAACTATTGCTTTTAATAGTGCAGGCGTAGCGATTTTTTTGGCTCTTTTCATCTCAGGTAGTGAAGTAATTGTACTAAATATCAGCTATATAACCTTATCTCTTTCTTTTTTGGCATTAGTGATGATTTTCAGTGCTCAAAAATATCTCTATAAGACCATTGCGATCGTTCGTCAGTTTGATTTGGAATTCTTCTCTACACCAAAAGATGTCTTGGACTATATAAACTCCTACGATGAAGGGGAGCGCAAGGCTAATTTAGAACAGAGTTTTCGAATTTTATTCCAATTAAACCAGTATGTCCTGCCAACTCTCTATTTTCTAATCGTTCTCTTTTCCTTACTGACAGGAGAGATTCAGTTACTAGCCTTCTTGCTTGTAGGAGCGATCCATATTTATATCAATGTGATGCAATTACCTATGGTAAAACGTTATTTCAAATAGGAGTCTTTTATGAAATTACTTAAAAATCTTGGCTGGCTTCTTCTAGCTGTCCTATCCTTTTACTTTGGCTATGGTCTGATTCAGAGTATGGCTTTATCAGCGCTTGACCTAGGGGCTTCGATCTTTGGAGTCCTGCCACTTTATATCGTCCTGTCAGGAGCCTATGTTTATGGAGTTTACAGATGGTATCAGACAGAAAAGGTTAGCATCCAGACGACGGCTTTTAATCGTTATATTTGGTTGCCAACTCTGGTTTTGCTAGTGGCTATTGCAGCCCAGTTCTTTTTGCCAGAAGATCCGTCAGTCAATCAACAAATCGTATCACAACTGACAGTTGCTCAGCCTGTCTTTGGTTTCTTTATGGTGGTAGTCTTTGCTCCTCTGACGGAAGAACTCATCTTTAGAGGGATGCTGGCGCGCTATCTCTTTCCTAAGCAGAACAACAGCAAACAGACAGCTCTGTTTCTCCTCGTATCAAGTGTGCTTTTTGCCTTGATTCATTTTCCAGGGACTTTGCAACAGTTTTTAGTTTATGCTAGTCTGGGATTGAGTTTGGGACTGGCTTATGTAAGCCGAAAAGGTCTTCTTTACAGCATTTCTCTCCACGCTTTGAATAATTTAATCGGCTTTTTGATGATACTCATGCTATAATAGAGTCAGGAGGTCACATGAAACGAGTAATTTTATTAGCAGTGATACAGGCGGTCGTTCTCTTCTTTATCATCGGGGCACTTGCCTATGCCTTTAAAGGCGACTTCTTTTACAACTATCTAGCGGTTGTCTTTGCGCCTATTGCAGGTGTCTTGCGTTTTGCGACAGCTTATGCGACGGAGATTGTTCTACCTAAAAAGGCAGCTGAGATTGCTGAAAAGCGTAAAAAAGGTTAAGAATCATAATCAGAGAATCCGATGACGTTTTCATCGGATTTTTTGTCTGTTCGTTTTGATTTCTAAAGACAATCAAACTTTTCTGCTGATTTTCATGAAGAGCCTGCGCTTTTATGGTAAAATAGTAACAGAATAAAAGAGGAGAGAAAACATGAAACGTAGTATGTATGCTGGTCGTGTTCGTGAGGAACATATCGGACAAGAAATTACTTTGAAAGGATGGGTTGGCCGTCGTCGTGACTTGGGTGGTTTAATCTTTATCGACCTTCGTGACCGTGAAGGAATCATGCAGTTGGTTATCAACCCTGAAAAAGTATCTGCAGAGGTCATGGCAACAGCTGAAAGTCTTCGCAGTGAGTTTGTCATCGAGGTGACTGGACAAGTCGCTGCGCGTGAGCAAGCTAATGATAAATTGCCGACTGGTGCAGTTGAGTTGAACGTGACAGCTTTGACGGTGCTTAATACAGCCAAAACAACGCCTTTTGAGATTAAGGATGGGATTGAGGCCAATGACGATACACGTTTGCGTTACCGTTACCTTGACCTTCGTCGTCCAGAAATGCTAGAAAACCTTAAGCTTCGTGCCAAGGTGACCCACTCTATCCGTAACTACTTGGATGAGTTGGAGTTTATCGATGTGGAGACACCATTCCTTTCTAAGTCAACGCCAGAAGGGGCGCGTGACTATTTGGTGCCATCTCGTGTCAATAAAGGGCATTTCTACGCTCTTCCTCAAAGTCCACAAATTACTAAGCAACTCTTGATGAATGCTGGTTTTGACCGCTATTACCAAATCGTTAAATGTTTCCGTGATGAGGACTTGCGTGGTGACCGTCAGCCTGAGTTCACCCAGGTCGACTTGGAAACATCCTTCCTTACGGAGCAGGAGATCCAAGATATTACAGAAGGATTGATTGCGCGCGTGATGAAAGAAACCAAAGGCATTGACGTGACGCTTCCATTTCCTCGTATGAAATACGATGATGCGATGGCTCTTTACGGTTCTGACAAGCCTGATACTCGTTTTGATATGTTGCTTCAGGACTTGACAGAAGTGGTCAAGGGTGTTGATTTTAAAGTCTTCTCAGAAGCACCTGCTGTTAAAGCCATTGTGGTCAAAGGAGCTGCGGACAACTACTCACGTAAAGACATCGACAAGATGACCGAAGTAGCCAAACAGTACGGTGCCAAAGGTCTTGCTTGGGTTAAGGTTGTTGATGGAGAATTAAACGGACCAGTTGCCAAGTTCTTGACTGACATTCAAGCAGAATTGACTGCAGCACTTGGTCTTGAAGATAAGGATTTGGTTCTATTTGTGGCGGATACGCTTGAAGTGGCCAATGCAACACTAGGCGCCCTTCGTGGCCGTATCGCCAAAGAGCTTGGCTTGATTGATAACGATAAGTTCAACTTCCTTTGGGTAGTTGACTGGCCAATGTTTGAATGGTCTGAAGAAGAAGGTCGCTACATGAGCGCCCACCATCCATTTACTCTTCCACAGGAAGAGACAGCTCACGAATTAGAAGGTGATTTGGCTAAGGTTCGTGCCATTGCTTACGATATCGTCTTGAACGGTTATGAACTTGGTGGTGGTAGCCTTCGTATCAACCAAAAAGACCTTCAAGAACGCATGTTCAAAGCACTTGGTTTTTCAGCTGAAGAAGCCAATGACCAGTTCGGCTTCCTTCTTGAAGCCATGGACTATGGTTTCCCACCACATGGTGGTTTGGCTATCGGGCTTGACCGTTTTGTGATGCTCTTAGCAGGAGAAGAAAATATCCGTGAAGTCATTGCCTTTCCTAAGAACAACAAGGCAACCGACCCAATGACACAAGCTCCATCAACAGTCGCTCTCAAACAACTAGAGGAACTCAGCTTACAAGTAGAAGAAGATGAAACAAGCAAAACGAATTAAGCGATGGCGCTATTATCTGCGCCGCTTTGCTTATCAGATAAAAATCTTACGAGTTTTACAAAGTATCTCTCGGGAAAAATATGATGAGAAAGTCTCGGCTTCTCTGGTTTATGGCTTTTTGTCAGCAGTAGCAGTCAATTTCTTTTTTCAACCAGGACACGTTTACTCCAGTGGTGCGACGGGTTTGGCACAGATTATCTCTGCTTTGAGTAATCACTGGTTTGGTTTTTATATTCCGATATCGCTGACCTTTTATGCCATCAATTTTCCGTTGATGATTTTGGCTTGGTATCAGATTGGGCATAAGTTTACAATCTTTACCTTTATCACAGTATCCATGAGTTCCCTCTTTATCCAGCTTGTGCCAGTTGTGACCTTGACAGAGGATCCCATCATCAATGCTCTTTTTGGGGGTGTTGTCATGGGCTTGGGGATTGGTTTTGCACTCCGTAACAATATTTCTAGCGGAGGTACAGATATCGTCAGTCTCACCATTCGAAAGAAAACGGGTAAGAATGTCGGCAGTATTTCTTTCTTGGTAAATGGAACCATCATGCTGATAGCAGGTCTGACCTTTGGTTGGAAATACGCCCTCTACTCTATGATCACCATTTTTGTATCGAGCCGTGTGACAGATGCAGTCTTTACCAAGCAAAAACGCATGCAGGCTATGATTGTGACCAATAATCCTGATAAGGTAATTGCAAAAATCCATAAAAAATTGCACCGTGGCGCTACCATGATCCACGATGCAGAAGGAACCTATAATCATGAGAGAAAAGCAGTCTTGATTACGGTCATCACACGAGCAGAGTTTAATGATTTTAAACACATCATGAAACAGGTTGATCCGACAGCCTTTGTCTCTGTATCCGAAAATGTCCACATCCTAGGACGATTCGTAGAAACAGACAATTAATAATACTCAAAAGACCAGCCTTGAGGCTGGTCTTTATTTTTCGATAATTTTGTGCCCAATCAACTGGCGGTAACAAATCTGTTTATTGTTTTTGGCATCGTTAATAATCTGGAGAATGGTTTCAAAGGAAACGCGCCCGAGTTCTAAGCTATTGATATCCACATAGGCTGCCAAGTTCAGTTTAGGGTTGACCGAGTCAAAGCTGAGGACAGGGACATCCAGTTGGTGTTTTGCGATGTAATCACAGACCCCTGCAGCAAGAAGGCTATCAATAGTAATAATAGCATCAATATTTGGATCATGTTCGAAGAGAAGTTTACTAAAGCGATAACCATTATCTTCAAGAAATTCGGTCGCAAAGTAGGTCAGATTTGGATCAATAGGAAGTTGGTATTGTTTAAGAGCTGACTCATAACCCATTAGACGATCTTGTGTTACGAAAAGTTTTTTGGTTCCTCCGATAAAGGCAATTCGCTTGCATCCTTTTTTGATGAAATATTCTGTTGCATCAAAACCTGCCTGGACATTGTCATTATCGACGAGCGGAATGAAGGGAGATAGGGATTTACCTAAGATAAGGAAAGGAAATTGCTCATCTGCTACTAGCTTAACCAAAGGATCTTCTTCTTGGGCATAGAGGAAAATCAAACCATCTACACGCTTACCATAGACCATCTGGGAAATAGCTTTGAGCCGCTCTTTTGCATCTTTCCCCGTTGCAATCTGAATAGCATAGTGGTTCTCAGATGCCACTTGGGCGATCCCTCGTAGAACAGATGGGAAGAAAGGATTTTGGTAAAAGGCATCCGAGTCGTCAGGGAGCACCAGGCCGATAACCTGAGTATAGCTACTTACCAAGCTACGAGCATTGAGGTTGGGATGGTAGTTGAGCTCCTTCATAGCCTTGCGCACTCGTTTTTTGGTTTCATCACTAATCGTTGATTTATTTTGAATGACGCGGGTAACAGTGGAAGGTGAGACACCTGCTGCTTTAGCCACATCTTTAATCGTCACGGGCATAAAAATCTCCTATTTATGATAATCTGGATCACGGAAATGTGTCTTGTAAAAAATAGTGACCAGATAAAGAACAAAAAGAATGTTTTGTACAGTGATAAGGGTTGCCATATTTTGGCCAAAAAGTCCCAAAATAAGCGTAATCAGAGTGGGTAATCCTAAACAGTTCAAGATAAAGTGGTAGCACTCTTTAAAGGTCCTAAATGAAAAGAGGCGTGATTTTTTGGTGATATAAAGGAGAAGACTAGCTCCAAGAGAGACAATGAAGAAATTCAATCCAAAGAGGAAGCTTGCACCAAGAACGAGAAAGAGACTGATATAGACCCGATTTTGTTGGTACCAATCTTTAGAAATGGCTTGGGTTAAATCTTCCTTGCTCTGGAAACTCTCCGTTTGAATGGCGTGGTAGCGAATGCGAGTTAGTTCCTTACTTTCCTTACTGATGACGAGTTCTTCGGTATCAAAATGAAGTTGCAAGTCCTTTGGCAATTCCTTGCTTTGGCTCGGGCCAATCAAAAGAGAAGGCTGCTGATTCTTCGTACCTGAGTAGTTCAGCTTTCCATCTACGATTTGTGCATTCTCTGACAAGTCCATGATGGCTTCATCTGTCAGTGGAGTATAGACATTATCGATAAAGGTATCCAGTGGATACGTTTCCTGTGAGCTGTTTTGAATGGCAATCGGAACCATAGACAAACTGATGAGGAAAATGCTCGTAAAGAGAAGCTGAAACCAGTTGAGACCGAAACGTTTTGATAGGGGCTTACGAAATCCCCAAATACTTGAAAAATATGAAAATGGATATGGAAGCATTTGTATCTTTCTAAAAGGTGTTTTCTATATGAGTATTATTATATAGAGAAATGTGCTTTATTTCAAGTCTAGTAGATAAATTGCTTACTGAAAAGCTGATTTTGCTACTATTTGCAGTCTTGTGTCTAATCTTTCAACTTTAGAAACAAGATCAAAATGAAAAAGGGTGGCGGGGATAAATTATCCCTTGTCGCCACCACTTGTAAGTCCTGAAACAAAGTTCTTTTGTAGGAAGAAGAAGAGAATACAGATTGGAAGGGCGATGAGGATAGCACCTGCTGAGAAGTAGGCAATCTTCAAGTTTTTCACATTGCTGACAAAGGTCTGTAGACCAACGGCAACTGTAAAGTATTCTTTCTCACGAAGCAAGAAACTAGAGAGGATATAGTCTCCGAAAGGTCCCATGAAGGCCCAGAGCGCTTGTACTGCAACCATTGGACGAACGAGTGGGAGAACAATTTGCCAGAAGCGACGGAAGTGTCCTGCACCATCTAGTTTTGCTGATTCATCAAGAGACATTGGTACTGTGTCGAAGTAACCTTTCATCAACCAAGCGTTCATTGGGATACCACCACCGACATATAGGAAGATGAGGAACCAGCTATGGTTAAGGGCGTTCAACATAAGGGCCATAACGAAGAAGGCTGTCAAAGCGGCCATAGTTGGCACCATTTGGATGATCAAGAAGAAGACCAAACTTTGTTTACGAGCCAAGAAGTTGTAACGGCTGTAGGCGTAACCAGCAAGTACGATGATACTTGTTTGAACAGCCATTGTAATCAAAGCGATAATCAAAGTGTTGAGGTACCAAGTGCCGTACAAGGTTTCAGTGAAGAGCCCTTGGAAGTTGGCAAAGCTAAAGTCGACATTAGCATCTAGTTTAAAAGCTACGACGTTACCAGTCTTGAAGGCTGACATAATAGTAATCAAAAGTGGATAGATAATCACGATTGAAAGACCAATCAAGTAGAGGTAAGTGAGGGTTTGAGTCAGTCTACGTTTGAGTTTGATTGAGTTATTCATCTTAGACGTCCTCCATATCAAATGCGTGTAGTTTCTTGAATGCGATCATAGAGATAGAGATGACAATGATAGAGATGATCAAGGTAACAGCTGCCGCCATAGAGTATTGAGGAGATGTACCTGTTGTCAAACGATAAATCCATGAGATCAAGATATCAGTTGAACCGGCTCCACCACCAACGCTACCAGGACCTCCGCCGTTGAAGAGGTACATGATAGAGAAGTTGTTAAAGTTGAAGGTGTATTGGCTGATCAATGTTGGTGCTGCAACAGCCAAAATCATAGGGAAAGTGATGTTGCGGAATTTTTGCCAAGCATTGGCACCATCGATATAAGCCGCTTCGTAGAGGTCGTTAGGAATTGACTGCAAGATACCCAAAGTCAAAACGTAGATGTATGGGAATCCTAGCCAACCTTGCATCATAATCAAGGCAATCTTGGTCCAAGTTGGGTCTGTTTTCCAAGGGATAAGAGCACCGTCAAGGAAAGGAAGAACCTTAGCCAAGATAGGCAATACTTGAGTGTTGATCGCTCCGACACTATCGTTAAACATGTTTGAGAATGTCAAGATAGTGATGAAGGCTGGAACAGCCCAAGGAAGAAGGAAAATAACACCAAAGATACGTTTTCCTTTGATAAATGGTTGGTTAGCAATGATAGCGGTGAAGATACCAATCACAATCTGCAAAGTAGAAGCAGACAAGGCCCAGATGATGGTCCAAGAAAGAACCGCACCGAAGGCTGAACGGAAGGTACTTAAACTCCAGATGTTTGTAAAGTTAGTCAAACCAACCCAGTCCAACAATTTGTTTGGTGGCAAGTGTTGGAAGTCATAGTTGGTAAAGGCAATCATCAAGGTTACGATAACTGGGAAGATAATCGCAAATGTCATAGCGACGTAAGATGGGATGATCAAGAGGTAAGGGAAACCATTCTCATAAATACCTTTGATCATATCTTTAAAAGTACGTGGGACAGGAATTCCATTGTTAATACGTTTTGCGATTGTATGTGCATCTTTAATATTTGAGAAATAAAAGAGCACATAAACGACTACAAAGATTAAATGGAAGGCACCACGAATCAGCATAAAGAGGGAATTATCACGACCTGGCTTGTCACCAAGAGTGATCAAATTGTGCAATTCAGGGGCTGCAAGTGCTAGGAAATAAAGAACAAATACGATAGTTACACCAAGGAAGATAAAACCTTTTGCCTTTTGTTTATTGTAAATCTGTCCTAACCCAGGAATCACTGAAAGCAAGGCTGCTTTGCTAGGTTGTTGGTTTTCCATGAATACTCCTTTCATAGGATACGAGATTGAAGTTTGTCTCCAATCACTAGATAGGCAACTGCAATCATTCGTAAATTTATAAAATCAAAGGGGGATTTGTATTCTCCCCCCTTGTAACGAATTCAATTATTCACCAAATTTTTGTTTGATTGTTTCTTTGATCAATGTTACAGCATCGTTAGCAGCTGTCTTAGCATCTTTTTTACCACTTACAGCATCAAAGAGCATAGTTTTAGCTGGATCCCAAACTGCTGACATTTGAGAAATGTTTGGCATTGGTTGAGCGTTCTTGAACTGTTTGATAACAGCTGTTGTCAACTCATCGTTTTTACCTTCAGCGTATGAACGAGCTTCAGTGTTAGCTGGGATTTCGTTAGTTGCATCGTAGAATGCTTTTTGTTGTTCAGTTGAAACAAGGAAGTCTACAAATTTTTGTGCAGCTTCAAGGTTCTTAGTGCTTGATGGGATGATCCAAGCTTTACCACCACCGAATGGTGTGTATTCTTTACCATTTGGAAGAGTTGGAATAGTAGCAACACCGTAGTTTACTTTAGCATCTTTGAATGCTTGAGCTTTCCAAGGACCGTCGATGATAGCAGCTGTTTTACCTTCTTGGAATTGAGTTTGGATCAAGTTTGCAGCACCTTCAGTATCTTGCATACCTTTAGGCCATTTTTCATACCAAGATTTAGCGTAGTTGACACCAGTGATAGAACCGTCGTTTGCAAGACCGATGTCTTTAGCGTCTTTACCGTTTTGTCCGAATACGTAACCACCGTTACCAGCAAGAAGTCCATATGCGTAGTAGAAGTTTGTCCAGTCAGCTAGGAAGGCAGTAGTTTTGCCATCTTCACCAGCGAAAGCGTATTTGCTGTCTTTAGCAAGTTCTTCTAATTCAGCAAAAGTTTTTGGAGCTTCTTTTAGCAAGTCTTTGTTGTAGTACATAACAAGTGACTCAATAACGGCAGGAGCACCGTAAACTTTACCGTCAGCAGCTGTTACAAGAGATTTAGTCTTATCATCTGTTTTAGCGCCGTCGCTCAAAGTAACTTCTGAAAGTTGTCCGTCAGTACCAAGGCTACCTACGCGGTCGTATGGTGCCATCATAACGTCAGCAGCTTGACCTGATTGGTTGTCAAGAGAAAGTTTGTCAAGTCCACCAAGTTGGTCACCTGATTTGATGTTAACTTTTGTACCTGATTCTTTTTCATAAGCTGCAGCAACTTTTTCAGCGTAGGCTTTGTATTGGTCTTCAACGTAGAAAGTGATTTCTTTTGCTTCAGATGAGCTAGTATCAGCTGCTTTATCAGCAGTTTTGCTTCCGCAAGCTACCAAAAGTAAGCTAGCAAGAGTAGCAGTTCCGAGCACAGCAGCGCTCTTCATGAATTTAGATGACATAGTGTATTCCTCCTAAAGAATAACAAAAATAATTTAATGAGAAAACGCAAACGTTTTCTTTTACGAACTTAGTATAGCACAAATAGAAAACGGTTGCAAGCTTTTTTAGCAAAAATTTTAAAAAAATTTTAAGGTTTCAAACATTTGTTAAAGCCTATATATAGGAAAGAACTTAAAATGTTTGTTTTTTTTGAATTGAAAATATATTAGGAAAACGATTGCGTAAATTTGGCTCGATTTTTCAGAAAATAGAGCAGATATTGGGAATGAATTATCTTAAATCAGAAAATCTTTAAAATTTTTTCGCTTATTTCATAAAATATCAGTGGCAACAAGTTTTGTTTGATTAAAATAATTCAAAAAAATTTTTTAAAAACGCTTGCATTTGTTTTTGAAATGCGTTATACTTAAATTAACGCAAACGTTTGCGCCTTAATTGCGCAACGTTTTATAACAAACACATGAGGTGCTATTATGAAAAAACGTCAAAGTGGTGTGTTGATGCACATCTCTTCTCTGCCAGGAGCATACGGGATTGGATCATTTGGCCAGACTGCCTATGATTTCGTTGATTTCTTGGTTCGTACGAAGCAACGTTACTGGCAAATCCTCCCTCTTGGGACAACAAGCTATGGAGATTCTCCATACCAATCATTCTCAGCCTTTGCTGGAAATACGCATTTTATCGACCTTGATATCTTGGTAGAGCAAGGCTTGCTCGAAGCCAGTGATCTTAAAGGTGTTGACTTTGGTAGCGATGCATCTGAAGTTGACTATGCGAAGATTTATTATGCACGTCGTCCGCTTTTAGAAAAAGCAGTCAAACGCTTCTTGGAAGTGGGTGATGTCAAAGATTTTGAGAAGTTTGCTAAAGACAACCAATCATGGCTCGAACTCTTCGCAGAATATATGGCTATCAAAGAGCATTTTGACAATCTTGCTTGGACAGAATGGCCAGATGCAGATGCTCGTGCTCGTAAAGCTTCAGCACTTGAAAGCTACCGTGAGAAATTGGCAGACAAGTTGGTTTACCACCGTGTGACTCAATACTTCTTCTTCCAACAATGGTTGAAATTGAAAGCTTACGCTAACGATAACCACATCGAAATCGTTGGGGACATGCCTATCTACGTAGCAGAAGATTCAAGCGACATGTGGGCAAATCCACACCTCTTCAAGACAGATGCCAATGGTAAAGCAACTTGCATCGCAGGATGCCCACCAGATGAGTTTTCTGCAACTGGTCAGCTTTGGGGCAACCCAATCTATGACTGGGAAGCAATGGACAAAGACGGTTACAAATGGTGGGTTGAACGCTTGCGCGAAAGCTTCAAGATCTACGATATCGTTCGTATCGACCACTTCCGTGGTTTCGAATCTTACTGGGAAATTCCTGCTGGTTCCGATACAGCAGCACCTGGTAAATGGGTGAAAGGTCCAGGCTACAAACTCTTTGCAGCCGTTAAGGAAGAGCTTGGTGAGCTAAACATCATCGCAGAAGACCTTGGTTTCATGACAGATGAAGTCATCGAGTTGCGTGAACGTACTGGCTTCCCAGGAATGAAGATTCTTCAATTCGCCTTCAACCCAGAAGATGAAAGTATCGATAGCCCACACTTGGCACCTGCCAACTCTGTTATGTACACAGGAACACACGATAATAACACTGTTCTTGGTTGGTACCGTAATGAAATCGACGATCCAACTCGTGAATACATGGCTCGTTACACGAACCGTAAAGAGTACGAAACAGTGCCACACGCAATGCTTCGCACAGTCTTTTCATCTGTTAGCTTCATGGCTATTGCAACTATGCAAGACTTGCTAGAACTAGATGAGTCAGCTCGTATGAACTTCCCATCTACTCTTGGCGGAAACTGGTCATGGCGTATGACAGCAGACCAACTCACACCAGCTGTTGAAGAAACTTTGCTTGACTTGACTACAATTTATCGCCGAATCAATGAAAATTTGGTAGAATTAAAGAAATAAGACAATATCAGGAGACACATAAACATGTTACCATTAAACGAATTTGTACAAAAACGTTACAATAAAACCATTGCAGAATGTAGCAATGAAGAGCTTTACCTTGCTCTTCTTAACTACAGCAAACTTGCAAGCAGCCAAAAACCAGTCAACACTGGTAAGAAAAAAGTTTACTACATCTCAGCTGAGTTCTTGATCGGTAAACTCTTGTCAAATAACTTGATTAACCTTGGTCTTTACGACGATGTGAAAAAAGAACTTGCAGCTGCAGGTAAAGAGTTGATCGAAATCGAAGAAGTAGAATTGGAACCATCACTTGGTAACGGTGGTTTGGGACGTTTGGCAGCCTGCTTTATCGACTCAATCGCTACACTTGGTTTGAATGGTGACGGTGTTGGATTGAACTACCACTTCGGTCTTTTCCAACAAGTTCTTAAAAACAACCAACAAGAAACAATTCCTAACGCTTGGTTGACAGAGCAAAACTGGTTGGTACGCTCAAGCCGTAGCTACCAAGTGCCATTTGCACACTTCACATTGACATCTACCCTTTATGATATTGATGTACCTGGTTACAAGACAGCTACTAAAAACCGCTTGCGTTTGTTTGACTTGGATTCAGTTGATTCTTCTATCATCGAAGATGGTATCAACTTTGACAAGACAGATATCGCTCGCAACTTGACTCTCTTCCTTTACCCAGACGATAGCGACAAGCAAGGTGAATTGCTCCGTATCTTCCAACAATACTTCATGGTTTCAAACGGTGCGCAATTGATCATCGACGAAGCAATCGAAAAAGGAAGCAACTTGCATGACCTTGCAGACTACGCTGTTGTACAAATCAACGATACTCACCCATCAATGGTGATTCCTGAATTGATCCGTCTCTTGACTGCGCGAGGTATCGAGCTTGATGAAGCAATCTCAATCGTACGTAGCATGACTGCCTACACTAACCACACAATCCTTGCTGAAGCCCTTGAAAAATGGCCTCTTGAATTCTTGGAAGAAGTGGTTCCTCACTTGGTACCAATCATCGAAGAATTGGACCGTCGTGTGAAGGCAGAATACAAAGACCCAGCTGTTCAAATCATCGATGAGAGCGGACGTGTTCACATGGCTCACATGGATATCCACTACGGATACAGTGTAAACGGGGTTGCAGCTCTTCACACTGAAATCTTGAAGAACTCAGAGTTGAAAGCTTTCTACGACATCTACCCAGAAAAATTCAACAACAAAACAAACGGTATCACATTCCGTCGTTGGCTCATGCATGCTAACCCAAGCTTGTCTCACTACTTGGATGAGATTCTTGGACATGGTTGGCACCATGAAGCAGATGAGCTTGAAAAACTCTTGTCATACGAAGACAAGGCTGCTGTTAAAGAAAAATTGGAAAGCATCAAGGCTCACAACAAACGTAAATTGGCTCGTCACTTGAAAGAACACCAAGGTGTGGAAATCAATACAAACTCTATCTTTGACATCCAAATCAAACGTCTTCACGAGTACAAACGCCAACAAATGAACGCTTTGTATGTGATCCACAAATACCTTGATATCAAGGCTGGTAACATCCCTGCTCGTCCTATCACAGTATTCTTCGGTGGTAAAGCTGCTCCTGCCTACACAATCGCTCAAGACATCATTCACTTGATCCTTTGCTTGTCAGAAGTGATTGCTAACGACCCAGCTGTAGCTCCACACTTGCAAGTCGTAATGGTTGAAAACTACAACGTTACTGCAGCAAGCTTCTTGATCCCAGCATGTGACATCTCAGAACAAATCTCACTTGCTTCTAAAGAAGCTTCAGGTACTGGTAACATGAAATTCATGTTGAACGGTGCTTTGACTCTTGGTACTATGGACGGTGCTAACGTGGAAATCGCTGAGTTGGTTGGCGACGAAAACATCTATATCTTTGGTGAAGATTCAGAAACTGTTATCGACCTTTACGCAAAAGCAGCTTACAAATCAAGCGAATTCTATGCTCGTGAAGCTATCAAACCTTTGGTTGACTTCATTGTGAGTGACGCTGTTCTTGCAGTAGGCAAGAAAGAACGCTTGGAACGTCTTTACAACGAATTGATCAACAAAGACTGGTTCATGACTCTCCTTGACTTGGAAGACTACATTAAAGTCAAAGAGCAAATGCTTGCTGACTACGAAGACCGCGACGCATGGTTGGATAAAGTCATCGTTAACATTGCCAAAGCAGGATTCTTCTCATCTGACCGTACAATCGCTCAGTACAACGAAGATATCTGGCACTTGAACTAAGATACAAATTCATACTAATACATTTTGTAAAAAGCGAGTTTCAATTGAAATTCGCTTTTTTGAATACTTGAGTAGAGATAGACCTCAGATACTATATTAAAATGGGTCAGTTATATAGAGTGGTGGCTTAAAACTATTAGTTATCATTATTTTTATCTGAAAATTGTAAGAAAGTATGCTAAAATAGGAACGTATACAAGTAGTTGTTTGAATATCAAATTAGAATTTGAAGAGGCTTATTATGAGTAATTTAGAAATTGGGAAACGGATTCGTACCTTACGGACTGAAAAGGGATTGAGTAGGGAAGCCTTTTGTGGAGATGAAAAAGAACTGACTGTTCGTCAGTTGGGCCGAATTGAAACAGGAAATAACTTGCCCAGTTTAGCGAAACTAGACTATATAGCCAAAGTATTGGGAGTTTCAATATCTCAGCTAATTGACGAGGGCTTGTTAATTGTTCCTAAAGAGTATTTAAAACTAAAAACGAAATTGATTCGTCAATCTATTCATGGAGATGAAGAAAAAATTCGTCAACGTGAGGAAATCTTTGAGGAAATTCAGGAACGCTTTTATGATCAACTGCCTGAAGATGAGCAAGTAGCAGTTGAAGTCCTACAAGCCATTGATGATGTATATGTTTCTGAAAACGCTGAATTTGGGGAAGGTTTAATTGAGGAGTATTTTGAGCAAACAATGCTGCGAACAGAATATTCGACAAATGATCTACTACTATTGTACTTGTATTTTTTATCTTTAGCGGTTAATGCAGAACGAGATGAAATAACTTTAAAAAAAGTTTGTCTAAATATTGTATCTCAAACAAATTATGATGATACAAACTATATTCACTTGCTTCAAAGGGTGCTAATAGGTTTAGTCCTTTATCAGCTTGACATCGATTATCATGAATTTATACCTGAAATATTGAGCATTTTAAGAGAAATTATGATTGACATCGGAGATACTAGTTTAAAACCAACTGTAGACTTCATTGAAGCAAAATATTACTTATACGGAGAAAAAGATAAAGAAAAAGCCCTACAATACTATGAAAAAGCTATTAACGGAGCAGAATTTTTGAATGACATGAATTTTAAAAATCGAGTGATAGAGGAAAAAAATAAGGATTTTTCATAATTTCAATATAAAACAGGACATAAATGTCAGTGGACATAAATGTCCTGTTTTTTTACTCTCGTAAGGTATATACTGTTATTGTAAATAAGTTAAGAGAAGCGCAATGCTAGAAACATTCCTATTTAATGGGATGTAGATTAGCAGGCGGGAGGAAAATATGGTAAAAACAATTGACTATTATATGGATGAAAAGTTTGTCAAGAAGAATTATCTGATTATAAAAAATAGTCTAGATAGCAGACGCCTATGTAAAGTAACACTTGATGAGAAGTTGCTAAAATTAGTTCTCTTGCTTCCAAATGAAATGAGGGAAATCAAACTGGACTCCAACTTAAAGCCTAGAATTAGAGTTGTTGACATAACCGATGGGAGTGAGTGAAGTTTCTAAAATACAATTTATCATTAGAAAGAGGTAATAAAATGATTAAGGTAGAAAGAGTTACAAAGCGATTTGGAGATAATATTGCTTTAAATCAAATTAGTTTTTCAATAAACGAAGGAGAAATTTTTGGATTCCTAGGTCCATCTGGTTCAGGGAAGACAACAATGATCAATATTCTGACAGGACAGCTACAGGCTAACAGCGGAAAGACAGAATTGTTGGGGAAAGATTCTCAAAAATTGCTCCCTTCAGATTTTGAAGAGTTAGGTTTAGTAGGTGATACAAGTGGTTATTACGAAAAATTGAGCTTGTACAATAACTTGTTGCTATTTGCAAGACTATACGGAGTTTCAAAATCTCGAATTGAAGAAATTCTAAAACAAGTTGGTCTGTATGATAGTAAAGACACCCCAGCTGAAAAACTTTCTACAGGAATGCGTCAACGAATGCTTTTAGCTCGTGCTTTAATCAATTACCCTAAAGTTCTATTTTTAGATGAACCTACAAGTGGGTTAGATCCCACCACCTCAAAGAAGATTCACAAATTACTACAGGAGTTAAAGGAAAGAGGAACAACCATTTTCTTAACTACTCATGATATGAATGAGGCGACTTTATTATGTGATAACCTAGCTCTTTTGAATAAAGGTGATCTTATTGAACAAGGAAGCCCAAGCGAAATTATCCAAAAATACAACACGGAAAAAAAGGTTGCAGTAACCTATAGTGACTCTACTAAAAAAGTAGTGCGCTTCGAAGACTTGCAACAAGAAGATTATAAAAAAATGATGACGATTCACTCATGTGAACCAACTTTAGAAGATATTTTTATTAAATTGACAGGAGAAAAATTAGATGTTTAAGAGAATTTTAGCCCTTATTTGGTTGAGGACACAAGTATTATTGAATAACAAAAACACTTTAGTTCAGGTAATATTCCCGTTCTTTCTAGTTCTGCTTTTCCAAAATTTCATGAATACTGATGGAACTCAAGGGAAAACATTGCTATATAGTAGTTTAACAATGGCCTTCTCATTCTCTTCAGGTTCAATGATTTCAAGTTCGATTGCAGAAGAAAAAGAGAAAAGAATTTTTAAAACCCTTGTTTTAAGTGGGGTTCGCCGTGGAGAATATCTTGTTTCTGTTCTATTTTATCCTGTAATCTTTGCCTCAGTAGCAATGATTGCCTTCCCTATAATGGTTGAATTTGATTTTGGAACAGATTACCCTGTATATCTTGCTGTAGTTTCGTTAGTAGCCTTATGTACTATACTTCTGAATTTAGTTATTGGCTCTATATCAGAAACACAAACACAGGCTCAAGTGTATGGTTTAATTCCCATGTTAGCTTTATCATTCTTACCAATGTTTTCACAAGTTAGTTCAGAAATTAAGAATTTTATGGATACAACCTTCTTGGGAATTTATGTTGACTTCTTTAATAAAGCTGATTTTAAATTAAATTTTGATAGTTTAATCGTATCTCTTGTATGGATTGTTGCTCTATTCGCGCTAAGTTATTGGGCTCTCAAAAATACAAAAAAACCAAAACTTCGAAAACTAACCATCGATAAACTTCATAAACTGTCACTGCTAAAAGTATAGGATAGGAGGGGAATAGAGATAGATTTAAAATATCTCAGTTTTCTATAATCAAATCCGCACCTTAATCAAGGGTGCGGGTTTTGTCTTATCTGAAAGTTTTATTTACAGTGCTTTCCCAACCAAAATCTCTGCCTCAATGGTAATCTCTGTCAGTTGACTCCAGTCAATCTTGGTCTGGTCAACATGAAAGAGAAGGGGGGTCATGCTGAGCAATGCTTGGCGTTGCTCACCTGTGATGGGCTTGGTCAGGGAGGCTATTTGACTAGCTTGAATGCTGAAGTGTTCCTGAAAATGTTCCTTGATATCTTGGTTGGAATAGTCCTTCTTTGTCAGTTGGTCCTGCACCATTTGGCGGATTTCTTTGAGGTGGTTTTTAGTAGGAATGACCTTGATCAAGATGCCGTCTTTTGATAATACTCTTTGAAATTCTCCGTAGTTGGCAGGCGAAAAGATATCAAGCAGGATATCCATGCTGGCGTCTTTTATAGGGAGACGAGCCAAGTCCCCAACAAACCAGTTGACCGCCCAGTTGGATTCGCTCTTGGCAGCGATTTGAACGGAATCTTTTGAAATATCAAAGGCGTAAAAGGTTTTGTCAGAGTGACTTTCTTGGAGTTTACGAGAGTAGAAACCTTCGCCACAACCGATATCCAAGACTGTTTTTGCGGATGGATTAGTTGTTAGTAAGTCCGAGATACCTTCTAAAATAGCCTGATAAAAACCAGCTTCAAGAATTTGTTGGCGGTTTTGAAAGTTTTCCTTGTCGTAGTTGGCAGATTGCTTGATTTGCGGAGCCAAGTTGACATAGCCAAATTTTGCCAAGTCAAAAGAATGGCGATTGCTACACTTGAGGCTAGACTCTACCAAGGCCAGATTTTCTTGGCAGATAGGGCAGGAAAAGGCAGTCGCAGAAGCAAAACGCTGAAGTTTGGGTTTGAGATTTGTATTCATAGTTTAAGTCTAGCAAAAGAGGCAAGCGAAAGCAAGTATAGGAGTATGTAGATATGAGATTCAATAGAAATAAATCCAATTCTTTAATCCATAGAATGGAATTGCTTTTATATCTAAATTGCTATATAATAATGATAAGGAGGAAACGACTATGTTAAAAGAAGTATTAACCATCGCAAAAGCTGCGAAAAAATCATCACTCTTTTTGGGTGGTGTAGCATTTGGCACTCTTGGTTTGAAAATCTTGGCAAGTAAAGAAGCTAAAAAAGGCTATTCTAAAGCTTTGGCTAAGGCTTACAAATTGAAAGACGAATTGGATGCATCTGTTTCTATTGTGAAACAACATGGAGACGATGTCTTGCAAGATGCCAAATATTTGTACGAGCAAGAGAAAAAAGAAGAGCAATTAGATAGTCTTATAGAGGAATAGTATGTCTTTTAAAGTGCTACATAGAGGATATCAACATATCCGATTATCATCTTCTTTTTCACTCACCTTGGATATTCAAGACTATCTTCGTTCCTTGGCTAGGGATGAAAAGGGGATTGAGTCTATCCAGTTTTATATGGATCAACAGCACTTTACTCTACGTATAAAAGAAGGCTTCTCTGTATTAAAAAATGCCGAAGGCTTTTTAAAAAGGATTGATAAGGGGAAAGTTTCTGAGTTGATGACTCTTCCCATTCGTAGAGAAGAGACTGCTTATTCTATCGTTTCAGGCGCAGCGATTAAGCGCTGGCTTTTTCGCAGTTTTGTACCTTATCCTATTCGCTATATCTGGACCTGTTACCAGGCTTTGGGGTATGTCAGAGCAGCTTATCAAACTCTAGCGCGTAAGGAGTTAACGATGGAAGTCTTGGACTGTTCGGCTATTTTATTGTCCATGTTTATGAACCAATCCAAGACGGCTAGTAATATCATGTTTATGCTTGATTTAGGCAATCATTTAGATCAGTGGTCCTTGAAAAAAACTGCAACAGATTTAGAACAGAGTCTTCTTGCAAAAGAGAGCGATGTATTCTTGGTACAGGGCGATACGGTCGTTAGCATCAAGAGTTCCGATGTTCAAATAGGAGATGTCTTGGTCCTATCTCAAGGAAATGAAATTCTGTTTGATGGACAAGTAGTTTCAGGTTTAGGTATGGTCAATGAAAGTTCCTTGACGGGAGAGAGTTTTCCAGTTGAAAAAAGAGAGTTTGATTCGGTTTGTGCAAATACAGTCTTGGAGACTGGAGAGCTACGTATTCGTGTAACCGATAATCAGATGAACAGCCGTATTTTACAACTGATTGAGTTGATGAAGAAATCTGAAGAAAACAAGAAAACTAAACAACGCTATTTCATCAAGATGGCGGATAAGGTCGTCAAATATAATTTCTTGGGTGCTGGTCTGACTTACCTATTAACAGGTTCTTTTTCTAAGGCTATTTCTTTTCTATTGGTCGATTTCTCCTGTGCTTTGAAAATCTCTACTCCTGTAGCTTATTTAACAGCTATCAAGGAGGGGTTGAATCGTGAAATGGTGATTAAGGATGGGGATGTTCTGGAGAAATATCTGGAAGTCGATACCTTCTTATTTGATAAGACTGGGACAATCACAACTAGCTATCCTATAGTTGAAAAGGTGTTACCTTTTGGAGACTATAGTGAGGAAGAAATCTTAAGAATAAGTGCCTGTCTTGAAGAACACATCTATCATCCTATCGCTAATGCCATTGTCAAGCAAGCTGAGATAGAGGGAATTGAACATGAGGAAATGCATGGGAAACTCCAATATATTGCAAGCAAGGGAATTAAGTCCTATATCGATGGCCAACCAGTTGTTATTGGGAATTATGTCTTGATGCAGGATGAGCAGATTCATATCAGTTCGGAACAAAATGCTTTAATTGAAGAGTATAAGAGCCACTACAATCTCTTATTCTTAGCATATCAGAATGAATTGATTGGAATGTTCTGCATCCATACTCCTTTGAGAAAAGAAGCAAAAGCAGCCTTGGAGAAACTTAAGGCACAAGGGAAAAAATTGATTCTGGCAACAGGGGATACCCTGGTTAGGACAGAGGAATTAGTAAAAGATTTGCCCTTTGATCAAGTCTATACAGACTTGAAACCTGATGGGAAGTTTGAGTTAGTAGAGAAACTGCAGAGAGCAGGTCACACTATTTTGATGGTTGGGGATGGATTGAATGACTCAGCTGCTCTAACCCTATCAGATATCGGTGTGGTGATGAATGAGAGTGCAGATATTTCTAAGCAGATGAGCGATATCTTATTGTTAGATAATCGCTTGGATTTCTTCCAAGAGTTGGATTGGCTATCATCATCTTTGCAAACACTCATCAAGAAGAATATTCAAGATACCGTTGTCGTAAATAGTAGTTTGATTGGCTTTGGCTTGTTTAATTGGCTCAGTCCTTCAAACCTCTCTATCCTACATAATCTAACAACCTTACGCATAGTCCTGCGTAGCCTGTCTATTAAGGGATAGGTGGGGACTATTCACAGCAAAAAGGAGTTACCTTTCTCGAGGGTAACTCCTTTGTTTATAGGTAAATGTTTAACAATTTAGTAAGTCAACACAAAGTATTTCTTCTTCCCGCGGCGGATAACAGTGAGTTCGTTTTCTAACTTATCTGCGTCACTCAAGACATAGTCAAGGTCTTGGATACGGTCGCCGTTGACGTAGATAGCTCCGTTTTGGACGTCTTCACGGGCTTGGCGTTTTGAATTCACCACACCAGATGACACGAGGAGTTCCACGATATTGTGGTTTTCGTCTGCTTTTACTTGGTAGTTTGGCACTCCACGAAGTCCTTGTTTGAGTTCTTTGACAGAAAGGTTTTTGATGTTTCCAGCAAAGAGTTGCTCGGTGATGTTAAGGGCTTCTTTGTAAGCTTCTTCTCCGTGAACAAGAGTCACGACTTCACGAGCGAGGACCTTTTGTGCCAAGCGTTCGTGTGGAGCCGCTTCAAACTCTTTGCGGATGTCTTCAATCTCATCGAGTGACAAGAAGGTAAAGATTTTCAAGAAGCGAACAGCGTCAGCATCCATCACGTTCATCCAGAATTGGTACATTTCGTATGGAGAAGTCTTTTCAGGGTTAAGCCAAACTGCGTTTCCTTCTGACTTACCAAATTTCTTACCAGTTGCGTCTGTGATGAGTGGAACAGTGATCACGTGACCAGTCTTGTCAGCCTTACGACGAAGCAATTCGGTACCAGCTGTCATATTTCCCCACTGGTCAGAACCACCGATTTGCAGAGTAACATTGTAGTCTTGGTTAAGGACATAGAAGTCGTACCCTTGCATGATTTGGTAGGCAAACTCAGTGTAAGAAATCCCTGTCTCGATCCGTTTCTTCACAGATTCCTTACTCATCATGTAGTTGACAGTGAAGTATTTTCCGACGTCACGGAGGAAGTCAATGAAGCTGATACTGCCAAACCAGTCGTAGTTGTTGACCATGACAGCCTTATTTTCACCATTTTCAAAGTCAAGAAAACGAGAAAGTTGCCCTTGGATAGACTTGACCCAGCCCTCTACTGTGTCTTTTGTTTGGAGACTACGCTCAGCATCTTTGAAGGACGGATCTCCGATGAGACCTGTAGCACCGCCAACGAGCGCATATGGTTTATGACCTGCTAACTGCAAGCGACGACTGGTCAAGATTGCGACAAGGTGGCCGAGGTGAAGGCTATCAGCAGTTGGATCGTAGCCAGTATAATAAGAAACTTGACCTTCTTCTAGGGCTTTACGCAAAGCTTCTTCATCAGTCGTTTGAAAAATCAAACCACGCTCTTTTAGCTCATCAAAAATGTGCATGTGTCTTTTCTCCTTTATAAAATATTGTTTCTACCTATTGTATCACAAACTCGGACAATAGCCTAGTGGAATAGGGAAGAAAGTGGCTATTTTATTGAAAGTTTCCCTTTTATGGTATAATAGAGAAAGCGAGGACATTCATGAAAGAAAGAATTAATGAATTAAAAACAAAAATGCTGCATTTTTTCCAGCAGCTAATGCAACGAATTGAAAAATGGAAGAAAAGACTAGCAGAAAAACTGGCTAATAAGAAAACCGGTAAAAAGGGGACCTCTTCTGACAAAGTTGGAAGGGCAGGATCTAATTTTGCTAAGGTTTTGAGTGGGTTTAAAATAGTCTTTAACACTCTCTTTATCTTAGGTTTTATCGGTGGACTGTTTGGCGCTGGTGTAGCTATGGGTTATGGAGTCGCTCTATTTGACAAGGCTCAGGTGCCTCAAGCAGAAGAGTTGGTCAAGCAAGTGAAGGATATTGCCTCTATCTCAGAAATCACTTATTCTGACGGCAGTACCATTGCCTCGATCGAGGGTGATTTGTTGCGCACTTCAGTCGCTTCAGATGCTATCTCAGATAACCTTAAGAAAGCCATTGTTGCGACAGAGGACGAGCATTTCAATGAGCACAAGGGAGTTGTGCCTAAGGCCGTTATTCGTGCGACCTTGGGAACCTTTGTCGGTCTAGGCTCGTCTAGTGGTGGTTCGACCTTGACCCAGCAGGTCATCAAGCAACAAGTAGTGGGGGATGCTCCAACTCTAGCTCGTAAGGCTAAAGAGATTATTGATGCTCTTGCTTTAGAAAGGGCCATGGGTAAGGATGAGATTTTGACAACCTACCTTAACATAGCTCCTTTTGGTCGCAATCATAAAGGCCAAAATATTGCAGGTGCCCAGCAGGCTGCAGAAGGAATCTTTGGTGTCAATGCTTCGGATTTAACGGTCCCTCAAGCTGCCTTTATCGCAGGATTGCCACAGAGTCCAATCAGTTATTCTCCTTATGAATCTGATGGTAGCATGAAGAGTGATGAGGACATGGCTTTGGGAATTAAGCGTGCCAAGGATGTCCTCTACAATATGTACCGAACAGGGGCTCTAAGTCAGGAAGACTACGATAAGTACAAAGATTATGACTTTAAGAAAGACTTCCTACCATCAGGTAGTGTTAGTGGTACTTCGCGTGACTATCTCTACTATGCAACCTTGGCAGAAGCAACTGATCGTATGTATGACTACCTCGTCCAACGAGATAATGTTTCTGCGCAAGAATTAAAGAATGAGTCCATTCAGAAATCCTATCGTGATTTAGCCACTAAGGAAATTGAAAATGGTGGATATAAGATTACGACAACTATCAATAAAAATGTTCATGCTGCGATGCAAAATGCGGTTGCGACCTACGGCTATCTGCTAGATGATTCGACAGGCCAGCCTGAGGTGGGGAATGTCCTCATGGACAACCAAACGGGAGCTATCCTTGGATTTGTTGGTGGCCGTAATTATCAAGAAAATCAGAACAATCACGCTATTGATACCAAGCGTTCTCCTGCTTCGACTACTAAGCCGATATTGGCTTACAGTATTGCCATTGATCAAGGTCTGATGGGAAGTGCAAGTATCTTGTCAAACTATCCTACCAACTTCTCAAACGGGAATCCCATCATGTATGTCAATAGTCCTGGTACGGGCATGATGACATTGGGAGAAGCCCTTAACTACTCATGGAATATCCCAGCCTACTGGACGTATCGTACGCTTCGAGAGAAGGGTGTTGATGTCAAGGGCTATATGGAAAAAATGGGTTATGAAATCCCAGAATATGGCATTGAAAGTTTACCGATGGGTGGGGGGATTGACGTTACAGTTGCCCAGCATACCAACGGGTATCAAACTCTGGCTAACAATGGAGTTTACCATAAGAAACATATGATCGCTAAGATCGAGTCAACGGATGGCCGACTGGTATACGAGCACAAGGATGAGCCTGTCCAAGTTTATTCAAAAGCGACAGCAACCATCATGCAAAGTTTGCTTCGCGATGTTATTTCATCTCGGATTACTTCAAGTTTCCAGACGGATTTGACGACTATCAATCCATCCCTAGCTCGTGCTGACTGGATCGGAAAAACTGGTACGACCAATGAAGATGAAAATATGTGGCTCATGCTTTCTACACCTCGCTTGACTTTGGGTGGCTGGTTAGGTCACGATGACAACCGACCACTAGCCAAAGGAGCAGGCCACTACCGTAATGCCAACTATATGGCCCACTTGGTCAATGCTATCCAACAAGCTGAACCTGGAATATGGGGGAATGAGCGCTTTAATCTGGATCCAAGTGTGACCAAGTCACAAGTTCTCCGATCTACAGGGCAAAAACCGGGCAAGGTTTCCATCAATGGGAAAGAAATAGAAGTTTCTGGATCAACAGTAACGAGCTACTGGGCTACTAAAGAAGGTGCCCCAGTGACCACCTATCGCTTTGCTATTGGAGGAAGCGATGCAGATTATCAGAATGCTTGGAAGAATATTCTAGGAAGTATTCCTGCAGTAACTTCTCCAAGCTCAAGTAGCGGTTCGGGAACAACAAGTTCGAGTGGAAATACTCAGAGTGGCTCTTCAGGACGTTCACGTCTGTTTAATCGCTAAGA
Source organism: Streptococcus sp. HMSC062H02 (assembly GCF_001813005.1). Taxonomy (GTDB): domain Bacteria; phylum Bacillota; class Bacilli; order Lactobacillales; family Streptococcaceae; genus Streptococcus; species Streptococcus oralis_S. Next base: position 20,447 of record NZ_KV811101.1, on the reverse strand, counting down.
TAGAGTAGCAGCAAGGTTAGTAATTTCCCCTTGTTGCTACTTTTTTCTTGGTTGGTTTCGTGTTACAATAGGAGTATGAATCATTATCAGAAAAAGATTGTTAAGGGAACACTATACTCGCTACTCTCAGGCCTAATCTGGGGGATCTGTGGGATTTTAGGAGAGTATTTTTTCACTCATTATCCAGTGTCTTCTGGATGGATTACTTCTATGCGTTTACTGGTAGCGGGGAGTTTGGTTTTAGGCTTATCGGCCTTTCAGTTGCGCACTCGATTATTGGATATCTGGCGTAATAAGAAAAATTATCTACCTTTTTTAGCCTATGCTATTCTAGGTATTTTTTCTGTGCAGTTTTTCTTCTATCTCTGCGTTGAGTATTCCAATGCGACGACGGCGACCATTTTGCAATTTATCAGCCCCGTTTTTATTTTGTTTTACAATCGCATTGTCTACCAGAAGAAGGCTTCGATTACAGCGATTCTCTATGTTTTGATTGCCATGCTAGGTGTTTTTTTGATGGCCACAAAAGGGGACTTGTCCCAGTTGTCCATGACACCTTTGGCTCTAGTGACCGGTTTGCTTAGTGCAGTAGGGGTCATGTTTAATGTTATCCTACCCCAGCGTTTTGCACGGCGCTACGGATTTGTTCCGACTGTTGGTTGGGGGATGATTCTGGCAGGGATCTTTAGTAATTTCCTTTACCCTATTTATCGGATAAGTTTTCAAGTGGATCTGGTAAGTGTGCTGATTTGTCTGACGATTGCCGTGTTTGGAACTGCTTTTGCTTTCTTCCTATCTATGAAGGCTGTGTCACTCGTTTCCCCGCTGGTTGTATCGGTTGTGAGTGCTAGCGAACCGCTCTCTTCAGCTTTATTAAGTGTTCTTTTTCTGGGATTGGTCATGGATGGTTTTTTGGCCTTAGCTATGGTGTTGATTATCGTCCCGATGATTTTCTTATCTGTAGAAGAAGCAAAACAAGCCCAGTAAAGATGATTATTTGATAGTTGAGGCTTCAAATTTGAAGCCTTTTTTGGTAGAATAGGTATCATTATAACGAACCAGGAGGCACCTATGACTGCTACAAAAATGAACGCTCAAGAAATTATCCAATTTATCGCTAATGCAGAAAAGAAAACCAGTGTCAAAGTAACCTTTGAAGGACAACTCGCAACTGCTGTACCAAGCTCAGTTGTCAAACTAGGAAATGTTTTATTCGGAGACTGGAAGGACGTCGCTCCGCTTCTCGAAGGTTTGGTAGAAAATCAAGATTATGTTGTCGAGCAAGATGCTCGTAATTCTGCAGTTCCTTTGTTAGATAAACGTGCTATCAACGCTCGTATCGAGCCAGGTGCTATTATACGTGACCAGGTTGAAATTGGTGCCAATGCTGTTATCATGATGGGAGCTGTTATCAATATTGGTGCTGAAATCGGTGCTGGAACCATGATTGACATGGGTGCTATCCTTGGTGGTCGTGCCATCGTTGGAAAAAACAGCCACGTTGGTGCAGGTGCAGTTTTGGCGGGTGTGATTGAGCCGGCTAGTGCTGAACCAGTCCGTGTCGGAGACAATGTTCTTATCGGTGCTAATGCAGTTGTTATCGAAGGGGTGCAAATTGGCAGTGGTTCAGTTGTCGCTGCAGGAGCTATCGTTACCCAAGATGTCCCAGAAAACGTGGTGGTAGCAGGTGTTCCGGCTCGTATCATCAAAGAAATTGATGCCCAAACCCAACAAAAAACAGCGCTTGAGGATGCGCTTCGTACCTTGTAATTGTAAAAGTAAAAAAGAGGCGGAACCCTTTTTCCAGCCTCTTTCTTCTATCAAAAGGAGGATCGATAGATGTTAGATTTGATTCAGACTAGACGAGATTTACACCAGATTCCAGAGATTGGCTTGGAGGAATTCAAGACTCAGGCTTATTTGCTGGATGTGATTGAGAAATTGACTACGGGCAAGGATTTTGTTCAAATTCGTACTTGGCGAACAGGGATTTTGGTCTACCTGCAGGGAAGTCAGCCGGAACGAACCATTGGTTGGCGAACAGATATTGATGGCCTGCCTATCGTCGAACAAACAGGTCTACCTTTCGCTTCTCAGCACCAAGGTCGCATGCATGCTTGTGGCCATGATTTTCATATGACTATTGCCTTAGGCTGTCTCGAGCGTGCTCTTGAGGAGCAACCCAAGAATAATCTGCTCTTCCTATTTCAGCCTGCTGAAGAAAATGAAGCTGGTGGCATGCTCATGTATGAGGATGGTGCTTTTGGGGACTGGCTGCCAGACCAATTTTATGGCCTTCATGTTCGTCCAGATCTAAAGGTTGGACAGATTGCGACCAATACACACACTCTCTTTGCAGGGACCTGTGAGGTGAAGATTCGTTTCAAAGGAAAAGGAGGACATGCAGCTTTTCCGCATGAAGCCAATGACGCCTTGGTGGCTGCTAGTTACTTTGTGACACAGGTACAGTCAGTTGTTAGCCGCAATGTCAATCCAATCGAGGGAGCGGTGGTGACCTTTGGCCTTTTCCAAGCTGGAACAACCAACAATGTCATTACAGACACAGCATTTTTACATGGAACCATTCGCGCCTTGACTCAGGACATGAGCCTCTTGGTACAAAAAAGAGTCAAGACAGTCGCAGAAGGGGTTGCAGCAGCCTTTGATATGGAAGTCGAAGTAGAACTCAAGCAAGGAGGCTACCTACCTGTTGAGAACAATCCAGCCTTGGCGCGTGAACTGATGGACTTTTTTGAAGAGAAAGACGGAATCGAGTTGATTGATATCGAGCCTGCTATGACTGGTGAGGACTTTGGTTATCTCCTTTCGAAGGTAGATGGTGTTATGTTCTGGCTAGGTATCGATAGTCCCTACGCTCTTCATCACCCTCAGATGAGTCCTAAGGAAGAAGCCTTAGCCATTGGGGTAGATGCGGTCTCTAGTTTCTTGAAAAAGAAGGCAGCAGAGTAGAGGAATTATCTATGAAAGCAGAACTACGTAAACAAGTCTTACACGAAATGAAGGCTTTATCTCAGGAGCAAAAACAGGCTATGGATCGAGCTTTAACTGAGCGTTTCTTACAACATCCCTTTTACCAAGAAGCTAAAGTCATCGCAACCTATCTCTCCTTCCCTCATGAATTTCAAACGCAAGAACTAATCAAGCGGATGCTGAAGGACGGCAAAAAGGTTCTGATACCCAAAACCTATCCCAAGGGGCGCATGGAATTTGTGGTATATGATCCGAAGCAGTTGGCAAAAACTTCCTTTGGTTTACTGGAACCGCAAGGAGACTTGGAAGTGGTGGAACCGTCTCAGATTGATTTAATTCATGTTCCTGGTTTGGCTTTTACAACTGAGGGCTATCGGATTGGATATGGTGGAGGATACTACGACCGCTATCTGGAGCATTTTGCTGGGCATACAATGAGTACAATCTATCCTTGTCAAGTTCAGGAGTTTAACTTGGAAAACCATGATATTCCCGTACAGGAGGTGCTAACCTATGAAGGAAATCTTTGATAAACGTTATCCTGTGACTAGCTTCTTCCTCCTAGTAACAGCATTGGTCTTTCACTTGATGTTGGTTCTTACAGGTTTAAATTTTGAACGAGCAGATACCTTACTTCAGTTTGGAGCCATGTATGGACCGATCATTCGTTTGTTTCCCGAGCAGATATGGCGCCTTTTTTCGGCTATATTTGTACATATCGGTTGGGAACATTTCATTGTCAATATGATTTCACTCTACTTTCTTGGACGACAGGTGGAGGAGATTTTCGGTTCTAAGCAATTCTTCTTTCTCTATCTCTTATCAGGAATGATGGGCAATCTCTTTGTTTTTGCTTTCACGCCGAAAGTTGTAGCAGCAGGAGCGTCCACTTCTCTTTACGGACTATTTGCTGCGATTATCGTCTTGCGTTACGCAACTCGCAACCCCTATATCCAGCAGTTGGGGCAATCCTATCTGACACTTTTCGTGATAAATATCATTGGAAGTGTTCTGATTCCAGGAATCAGCCTAGCAGGGCATATTGGCGGTGCAGTAGGCGGTGCCTTTCTAGCAGTCATCTTCCCAGTCAAATGGGAGAGAAGGATGTACAGTACTAGCCAGCGAATCGGAGCAACTGTACTTTTTATCGCACTAGCCATTTTCCTTTGCTATAAGGGAATGAACTATGTGTAGGGGGGAATAGTTAAAAGCGAGCACCGATTCGGTTGCTAATAAGTCATCTGCAAAGATGGCTTTTTTTATTGCAAGCTTCAACAAAAAAACAAAGCCCTTATTTAAGAGCTTTGTTTTTCTTCTATTCCCCCTCAGCTAACTCTTTCCCAAGTTGGATGAGGTAGTCTTTCAAGTCGTCTTTAACTTGTGGGTGTTTGAGAGCGTAGTCGATGGATGTTTTCATAAAGCCAAACTTGTCCCCGACATCGTAACGAGCCCCCTTGAACTCACGAGCAAACACACGTTGTGTTTTATTGAGGGTATCGATTGCATCTGTCAGCTGAATTTCATTTCCTGCACCTGGAGCTTGGTTTTCGAGGATTTGGAAAATTTCAGGAGTGAGGAGGTAGCGTCCGATGATAGCAAGGTCGCTAGGAGCATCCTCTGGCGCAGGTTTTTCAACGAAGGTTTCAACGCTATAAAGGCCGTCTTTTCCTTCGCCTTGTGGAGCAATAACCCCGTAAGCAGAGACTTCGTCGTGAGGGACTGGCATAACAGCGATAGTAGACGCGTGGGTACGCTCGTAGTCATCCATGAGTTGTTTGGTAAGTGGAACAGCCTTTTCGTTCGTGATATCCATCAAGTCATCACCAAGCATAACGACAAAAGGTTCATTTCCGACGAAAGCTTTGGCTTGCAAGACAGCATCTCCGAGACCACGTGGATGTGTTTGACGGATAAAATGCAGGCGCATGCCAGTTGTTTCATCAACTAGCTTCAGAAGATCTGTTTTCCCTTTTTCTTTGAGGTTGTATTCCAATTCGAAGTTTGAGTCGAAGTGGTCCTCGATGGAACGTTTTGACTTACCCGTAACAACCAAGATATCTTCGATACCAGATTTGAGAGCTTCTTCAACGATAAACTGGATAGTGGGCTTGTCTACGATTGGCAACATTTCCTTGGCCAAGGCCTTAGTTGCTGGGAGGAAACGAGTTCCCAATCCAGCGGCAGGGATGACTGCTTTTCTGACTTTTTGTTTCATGATGTTCCTTTCTATAAGGGTCTATGACCATTCGTTTTCTGCTTTAAATTCATTGCTCATGATGTCAGTGATTGCTTCTTTGATATTGACACCTTCGTAGATCACTCGGTAAATAGCCTGTGTGATTGGCATGTAGACACCCAATTCCTGAGCTAGTTCGTAAGCTGCTCGAGTTGTTGAGATTCCTTCGATGACCATGCCCATATTAGCTTCGATGTCTGCGAGGGATTCTCCACGACCGAGAGCATCACCTGCCCTCCAGTTACGAGAGTGGACAGATGTCCCCGTTACAATCAAATCTCCAACTCCAGAAAGACCGCTATAAGTCAGAGGATTAGCTCCCAGAGCGACCCCTAGACGGGTGATTTCAGCCAAGCCACGGGCAATGATAGCCGCCTTGGCATTGTCGCCAAATCCTAGACCATGTAGTGCTCCAGCGCCAACTGCGATAATGTTTTTGAGAGCACCAGCGGTTTCAACTCCGATAACATCCGTATTAGTATAGAGACGGAAGTAGTGATTGCTAAAGAGATTTTGGACGTACTGGGCCGTTTCAAGGTCTTTAGAGGCTGCAGTGATCAAAGTAATATCCCGCACAATAGTTTCCTCAGCATGGCTAGGTCCTGAAACAACGACGACTTCACTACGGAGATCGACTGGAATTTCCTCTTCAAGAATAGTTGATAGACGTTTGTGGCTATCTGGTTCCAATCCTTTGGAGGCATGCATGATGACAACCTTGTGATCAAGCACCTTTGCTACTTGTTGGGCAACCAGTCTCGTTACTTTTGTTGGGACCACAAATAAAACAGCATCCACATCCTTTAGTGTTTCTTCCAAGTCATGATAGGCTTTGATTTTTTCGTCGAGTAGGATATCTTTGAAGTAGCGTTTGTTTGTATGTTGGTTATTGATTTCATCAATTTGGTCAGAAATATTTCCCCAAATTCGAACCTCGTGTCCATTGTCGTTTAGGACCTGCGAAAGGGCAGTTCCCCAAGAACCAGGACCCAAGACAGCGATGGTTTGTTTCTTCATCTTTTCCTCCTTGTAAGAGTTCTTCCTTTCATTTTACCATAAAAAGCCTTTTCATGCATCACCTGTAGATGAAAGCGCACTAATTTATAATAAGGAGACTTCTTTGACAAGATGCCTCTTTTTTGCTAGAATAGCATCAATATGAACGAATGAGAAGGAGCTGACGCAGGATGTCGCTCCCTTTATCTATTTTATTAGGAGGAAATATGCTCATTAAAAAAATAAAAACCTATAAATGGCAGGCCTTGGCATCCTTAATGATGACAGGCTTGATGGTTGCGAGTTCGCTCTTGCAACCGCGCTATTTGCAAGAGGTGTTAGAGGCTTTGCTGGCCGGTCAACATGAGGCTATTTATAGTATTGGTGCATGGCTGATAGGAGTAGCCCTAGTCGGTCTGGTGGCAGGAGGGGTCAATGTGACACTTGCAGCCTATATTGCCCAAGGAGTGTCTTCGGACCTTCGTGAAGACGCTTTTCGCAAGATCCAGACTTTTTCTTATGCTAATATCGAGCAATTCAATGCGGGTAACCTTGTCGTCCGTATGACCAATGATATCAACCAAATTCAGAACGTGGTGATGATGGCTTTTCAAATTCTTTTCCGTCTCCCTCTTCTCTTTATCGGTTCCTTTATTTTGGCGGTTCACACTCTTCCATCACTTTGGTGGGTGATTGTTCTCATGGTGCTCTTGATCTTTGCACTAACTGCTATCATGATGGGGATGATGGGGCCACGATTTGCTAAGTTTCAAACCCTTCTTGAACGGATTAATGCTATCGCCAAAGAAAATTTACGTGGTGTGCGCGTGGTCAAATCCTTTGTACAAGAAAAAGCACAATTTGACAAATTTACCGATGTTTCTGATGAACTTCTCGGCCAAAATCTTTATATCGGTTATGCCTTCTCAGTTATAGAACCCGTTATGATGCTAGTCGGCTATGGAGCGGTCTTCCTCTCTATCTGGTTGGTGGCTGGAATGGCTCAGTCAGATCCGTCTGTAGTGGGCTCGATTGCTTCCTTTATCAACTATCTCAGCCAGATTATCTTTACCATCATCATGGTTGGATTTTTAGGGAATTCTGTCAGTCGTGCCATGATTTCCTTGCGTCGTATCCGCGAAATTCTAGATACCGAGCCAGCGATGACCTTTAAAGATCTCCCAGATGAAGAGTTAGAAGGAAGTCTCTCTTTTGAAAATGTAACCTTCACCTATCCCAATGATGATGAGCCTATGCTGAAGAATGTAACCTTTGAAATTGCGCCTGGTCAGATGGTCGGTGTGGTTGGGGCGACTGGAGCAGGGAAGTCCACTCTAGCTCAGTTAATTCCACGACTTTTTGATCCACAGGAGGGATCTATCAAGATTGGTGGCAAGGATATTCGAGACGTCAGCGAGGGAACCTTGCGTAAAACAGTTTCCATCGTCTTGCAACGTGCTATTCTCTTTAGCGGGACCATTGCAGATAATCTTCGTCAAGGGAAAGGCAATGCCAGCGTGTCAGAAATGGAACGTGCAGCACGGATTGCCCAAGCCAGCGAATTTATCGGACGCATGGAAAACAAATTTGAGAGTCAGGTCGAAGAACGAGGCACCAATTTTTCTGGTGGACAAAAACAACGGATGTCCATTGCCCGTGGGATTGTCAGCAATCCCCGTATCCTGATTTTTGACGATTCGACTTCGGCCTTGGATGCCAAGTCAGAGAGACTCGTGCAGGAAGCTTTAAACAAAGACCTGAAAGGGACAACAACCATTATCATCGCTCAAAAGATCAGTTCAGTCGTCCATGCGGACAAGATTTTGGTCTTGGACCAAGGACGCTTGATTGGAGAAGGAAGGCATGCAGACTTGGTAGCTAACAATGCCGTCTACCGCGAAATCTACGAAACACAAAAGGGAAAGGAGGAATAAAATGAAAACTGTTCGATTTTTCTGGAATTATTTTAAAGTTTACAAGTTCTCCTTTGTCATTGTGGTTCTGATGGTTGCAGTTGCGACGATTGCCCAAGCCCTCTTTCCAGTTTTTTCAGGTCAAGCAGTGACGGAACTCGCTAACCTAGTTCTGGCTTATCAAAATGGAACTTCCGAACTAGCCTGGCAGAGTTTATCAGCTCTGATGCTGAATCTAGCTCTGGTTGTCCTCGCCTTAGTGGTATCCAGTTTGATTTACATGACCTTGATGACCCGTGTGATTGCTGAGTCAACAAATGAGATGCGTAAGGGCCTCTTTGGCAAACTTTCTCGTTTAACGGTTTCTTTCTTTGACCGCCATCAGGATGGTGACATCCTCTCTCGCTTTACGAGTGACTTGGATAACATCCTTCAAGCCTTCAATGAAAGCCTAGTTCAGGTCATGAGCAATATTGCTCTTTACATCGGTTTGATTTTTGTCATGTTTTCAAGAAATGTGACGCTAGCCCTGATAACAGTAGCCAGTACTCCAGTGGCCTTTCTCATGTTGGTCTTCATCGTGAAAATGGCCCGCAAGTACACTAATCTCCAGCAAAAAGAGGTTGGGAAACTAAACGCCTACATGGACGAGAGTATTTCTGGACAGAAAGCTGTTATCGTACAAGGAATTCAAGACGACATCGTAGCAGGCTTTGTGGAGCAAAATGAGCGCGTGCGCAAGGCAACCTTTAAAGGGAGAATGTTCTCAGGCATCCTCTTTCCTGTTATGAATGGGATGAGCTTGGTCAATACGGCCATCGTTATTTTTGCAGGTTCTGCGGTCTTGCTGAACGATCCAAGTATCGAAACAACGACAGCCCTAGGTTTGATCGTCATGTTTACCCAATTTTCTCAGCAGTACTACCAGCCGATTATCCAGGTGGCTGCGAGTTGGGGGAGCCTCCAGTTGGCCTTTACTGGGGCGGATCGTATCCAAGAAATGTTCGATGCAGAAGAAGAGATTCGTCCGCAAAATGCGCCTGCCTTTACGGAATTGCGAGAAGGTGTTGAAATCAGTCACATTGATTTCTCTTATGTGCCAGACAAGCCGATTTTAAAAGATGTTAGCATTTCAGCTCCTAAGGGGCAGATGATAGCAGTTGTAGGCCCGACTGGTTCGGGGAAAACAACCATCATGAACCTCATCAATCGTTTCTACGATGTGGATGCAGGTAGCATTTCTTTTGATGGCAAAGACATTCGTGACTACGACTTGGACAGCCTGCGGAGCAAGGTCGGGATTGTCTTGCAGGATTCGGTCTTGTTTAGTGGAACGATTCGGGATAATATCCGCTTCGGTGTGCCAGATGCTAGTCAGGAGATGGTAGAAGCAGCTGCTAAGGCTACGCATATCCATGAATATATCGAAAGTCTACCAGATAAGTACGATACTCTGATTAATGATGACCAGAGCGTCTTCTCAACCGGTCAGAAGCAGTTGATTTCCATCGCTCGAACCTTAATGACGGATCCCCAGGTCTTAATCTTGGATGAGGCAACATCAAACGTGGATACTGTAACAGAGAGCAAGATTCAAAATGCTATGGAGGCAATTGTGGCAGGAAGAACGAGCTTTGTGATTGCCCATCGCTTGAAAACTATTCTCAATGCCGATCAGATTATTGTCCTTAAGGATGGTGAGGTTATCGAACAAGGAAATCATCACGAATTACTCAAGCTTGGAGGCTTTTACTCCGAACTGTACCATAATCAATTTGTCTTTGAATAAGCAAAAAAGTTGTCCTAATTTTGGGCAACTTTTTCTGATAAAAAAATTTTATCACGGACTTAAAAAATACATATTAGACAGGAGTGGGTAAGGGTGATAAGATAAGATTATCAATGGAGAACGAAAGGAAGTCAGTAATGGTAAGAACAGTTGTTGGAGTAGCGGCAAACCTATGTCCTGTAGACGCAGAAGGAAAAAACATCCACTCATCTGTATCCTGTAAATTTGCTGAAAGTATTCGTCAGGTTGGCGGACTTCCTTTGGTCATTCCGGTTGGTGATGAGACACTTGTCCATGACTATGTAGAAATGATTGATAAGCTCATCTTGACTGGGGGACAAAATGTTCATCCTCAGTTTTATGGTGAGGAAAAAACAATTGATAGCGACGACTATAACCTAGCTCGCGACGAGTTTGAGCTAGCTCTTCTACAAGAAGCCTTGCGTCAGAACAAACCAATCTTAGCCATTTGCCGTGGCGTTCAGCTTGTCAACGTTGCTTTTGGTGGGACACTCAATCAGGATATTGAAGGTCATTGGCAAGGTCTACCTTTTGGGACTTCACATTCTATTGAGACAGTGGATGGCAGTGTAGTGTCTAAATTATTTGGTAAAGAAAGTCAGGTTAACTCAGTACATCGTCAGAGTATTAAAGACTTGGCACCCAATTTCCGCGTGACGGCTGTGGATCCACGTGATCAAACTGTTGAAGCAATCGAATCTATTGATGAGCACCGTATTATTGGTCTCCAGTGGCATCCAGAATTTTTGGTCAATGAAGAAGATGGCAACTTAGAATTATTTGAGTATTTATTGAATGAATTATAACGACTGGAAACCTAGTCGTTTTTTTGTCTTATTTCGTTCAAATTTTAATATTGTAACATTTTTTACGCAAATGTTTAAATTATGATAAAATTTGGAAAAATTCAGTATAAAAACTTGAAAAAATCTAAGGTAAGGGTTATGATAGAAGAGAAGAAATTTTGGAGGAATATTATGTCACATATTAAATTTGATTATTCAAAAGTATTAGATAAATTTGTTGCACCACATGAACTAGATTATATGCAGCCTCAAGTGACTGCAGCAGATTCTGCTCTGCGAAATGGTACAGGTCCTGGGGCAGAAATGACTGGCTGGTTGAACTTACCTGAAGAATATGACAAAGATGAATTTGCTCGTATTCAAAAGGCTGCTGCTAAAATCCAATCTGATAGTGAGGTATTGATCGTAATCGGTATTGGTGGTTCCTATTTAGGAGCTCGTGCAGCTATTGATTTCTTGAATAATTCATTTGTAAACTTGCAAAGAAAGGAAGAACGCAAGGCACCTCAGATCCTCTATGCTGGAAACTCTATCTCTTCAAGCTATTTGGCTGATTTGGTAGACTATGTATCAGACAAAGATTTCTCAGTAAACGTGATTTCTAAATCAGGTACAACAACTGAACCGGCTATTGCTTTCCGTGTCTTCAAAGAACTCTTGGTTAAGAAGTACGGTCAAGAAGAAGCTAACCAACGTATCTACGCAACTACAGACCGCGCTAAAGGTGCAGTTAAGGTTGAAGCAGATGCTAATGGCTGGGATACTTTTGTAGTGCCTGATAGTGTAGGTGGTCGTTTTACAGTATTGACAGCAGTGGGGCTCTTGCCAATCGCAGCTGCAGGAGCTGATATCAGCAAGTTAATGGAAGGAGCAAATGCTGCTCGCAAGGCTTATGCTTCTGATAAGTTGGCTGAAAATGAAGCATATCAATATGCAGTTGTACGCAATATCTTGTACCGTAAAGGTTATCTGACAGAAGTTCTAGCTAACTATGAACCATCTCTGCAATACTTCTCTGAGTGGTGGAAGCAACTGGCTGGTGAGTCAGAAGGGAAAGACCAAAAAGGGATTTATCCAACTTCAGCTAACTTCTCAACAGACTTGCACTCTCTGGGACAATTTATCCAGGAAGGTACCCGTATCCTCTTTGAAACAGTTATCCGTGTAGATAAACCTCGCAAAAATGTGCTGATTCCTGAATTGGCAGAAGACTTGGACGGTCTTGGCTACTTGCAAGGAAAAGATGTTGACTTTGTCAATAAAAAAGCTACAGATGGAGTGCTGTTAGCACACACTGATGGTGGAGTTCCAAATATGTTTGTGACACTGCCTGAGCAAGATGAGTTCACTTTGGGCTACACTATTTACTTCTTTGAGTTGGCTATTGCTCTTTCTGGCTACCTGAATGGTATCAATCCATTTGACCAGCCTGGAGTTGAAGCTTATAAGAAAAACATGTTTGCTCTTCTTGGGAAACCAGGCTTTGAAGAGCTGGGTGCTGAGTTGAATGCACGCCTTTGATTCTCATATGCTTTGAGTTCATTTAGAATATAAAAAGATCCACAAGTTCATTTCTTGTGGATTTTTAGTACAAGCCTCTTAATTAGTTTATTATTTTTTTTAAAAGTGTAAAAAAGAGTGTCTTAATTCTTTTATGAAAGCGCTGTATAATTGCCTTGTAAATAAAATTTGAGAGGTATCAAAATGAATGATTGGTTAAACATAAAAGGCAAAACAGTTCTTGTGACTGGCGCGTCATCTGGGATCGGTAAGGCAATCGTTGAAGAATTGCTGGAATTAGGAGTCAATGTAGCGAATTTTGATCTTAGCGACAACGATTTGCGTCACCCGAATCTATTATTTGTAAAAGTTGATGTAACTTCTCGCTCTGAAGTAGAAGAGGGTGTTGCCAAAATAGTTGAAAGATTTGGCAATATTGATGCGGTAGTCAATAATGCAGGGATTAATGTTCCCAGATTATTAATTGATGCAGAAAATCCTAAAGGTCCTTACGAGTTAGACGATGAAACGTTTGAAAAAGTAACAATGATTAATCAAAAAGGTTTGTATTTGGTTAGTCAGGCAGTAGGACGTATTTTAGTGAAAAATAGAAAAGGTGTAATTGTGAACATGGCTTCAGAAGCAGGTTTGGAAGGTTCTGAAGGACAAAGTGCCTATGCTGCAACAAAAGCAGCAGTCTATAGTTACACTCGTTCATGGGCGAAAGAGCTGGGTAAGCATGGTGTACGTGTGGTTGGAATTGCTCCAGGAATTATGGAAGCTACGGGGCTTCGAACTCTTTCTTATGAGGAAGCTCTTGCTTATACCCGTGGAAAGACGGTAGAAGATATTCGAGCTGGTTATGCTTCAACTTCAACAACTCCTTTGGGACGAAGTGGTAAACTACGGGAAGTAGCTGATCTTGTAGCATTCTATATTTCAGATCGTTCTAGCTATATAACTGGAGTCACTACAAATATTGCTGGAGGGAAAACTCGCGGTTAAAAAAATGAAGGTGAGGAAGAGAGTTGACCTTAGTAAATCGATGGTATAACATTTTAGAAAAAATGGTCTCACAGCCAACTTATTCCTTGGTAGATATGCGCTCAGAACTGGATATTAGCTTGCAAACCTTGCAAAAGAGTATCCAACAATTAAATGATGTTTTGGCTCCTAATATCCAGATTATCGCACAAGATGATCAGTTAATGTTAGAAGTGTATGACTATACAGAGTTGGAAAGGATTTTATCTGGTAGTTTAAAACAGGAGAGTGACTTCAATTCTTCCAGTAAAAGAATTGCCTATTTGCTAAAACGTTTAATTGAGTCAACCTCCCCTCTTCTTATTGACGACTTGGCTGAGGAAGTAGGTGTTAGTAGAAGTACCCTTAATAAGGATTTAAAACAAGTAAAATCTTTGGCAGAGAGTTACTCTATCACTATTTCAGGAAAGCCCAACCGTGGGCTGGAGGTCTTGGGGAGCGAGCTGAATTTGCGCTTGCTCTATATTCACCAAGTGGCTCCTTACTTTGAAGGAAGGACACTCACTGAGGCAACATCTTCTTTTCTGGAGACGCTAGTCCAGGACTATAAAATCCCTAAAGAAACACAGGAACTCCTTCGAAAGACCATTTCAATTATGGTGGAGCGTATTCATACATCTAGAGTGTTGAATTGTCCTATTCCTTACTATAGGAATGATTTAACAGAGACACCTTTAGCTGAGAAATTAATCTATCATATTGAGATGACTTATAAGATTTCTCTCAGTCAGTTTGAGATAGACTTTTTGTGTTTTCCGTTTAATGTCCGTTTTATTGACACTTTAAGCAAGACATCTTATCAATCTGAACAGCTTGCAAATATTTTTCAAGGGATTGTCAAGAAAGTCAAAGAAACAATGTTGGTTCACTTTGATGATGAAGAATTATTTGAAGAAATCAAATCTCATCTAGGCCCCTTAATCAATCGACTGATTTTCCATGTGCAAGCTAATGATATATTTCATGGCGAGGTTCAAACTCAATATCCTTTTGCTTTTGAAATGGCAAAAATAGCTGGAGAAGAACTATCTGCAATTTTTGGTTCTGAAATGGAATTATCTGAAATCGGATATCTGGCTTTGTATTTTGAAATGATTTTAAGAAAGCAAAATTCTGCTGTTAAGGGTTATCGCAAGCAGATAGCTGTAGTTTGCACAACAGGAAGAGGAACTGCTGCGATGATTATTCAGCAACTCAGACGAGTCCTTGGAAATGATGTAGACATTACTCAGTATTCTGAAGAGGATTTTAATGTGGATTTAAATCAGGACTATTTCGCGATTTTTACGACAGTTCCTCTAAAATATAAAGATTCTAAATCTCCAGTCATTCAAGTTAATCATCTTTTTGATGATCAATGGCTGCAGGAAGAATGGCAGAGGGCCAATGCTTTTCATCAAAAAAATCTAGAAACAGTCAGCTTACGTTTTCTTCGGTTGAGCCCCCAAAAAACCTATCAGCAATACTTGCTAAATATGATTTCAGAGTTAGAGAAACTTCAGATGATTGATGAAGGTTTTAGAAATCGGATAATTGATAGGGAGAAAAAGCAATCAACCATTTTTGGTGGAGGAATTGCCTTCCCCCATACAATTAACCAGGGTTATGCAAAGACTATTTTAATGTTTGGAAAACTAGAAGAGCCTTATCAAAAAGGAGATGAATGGATTGAATTTATCTTTCTAGTCGCCATACCCTCAGAAATTGAAAGAAAAATGGAAAGTGAATTGCTGGAATTGTATGACGACATTTTTCGAATTGCAGGAGAGCCTTCTCTAAAAGAAGCATTGAGGGCTGTAGAAACAGAGACAGAGTTTCTATCATTTTCTAAGAGCAAAGGAGTATTTTAATGAATTCGCTAATAATTTTCGCTGTATTTGTCATGGCAGCTTATATATTTCAAATGTTCCTCGGCTGGCAGCAACTCAAAGACTTCAATAAGACCTATACGATGCTCCGAAAACTGGGGCGCGTAGCGATTGGCAGAAAGTCCGGAAGAATAAAATCCGGTACGATTGTCATGTTCGCGGTTGATGAAAACGGTCGGGTTCTTAAAGCTAGCAAAATGCAAGGAGTCACAATCTTAGCGCGTTTTCAAAATATGGACGATTATGTTGGAGAAGACATCCATTATTTTGACAAGTATAATCCTCTTGTGAGAAAAGAAAATAAGTTGATGCAATCAGCCATAGAAGATGCTAGAAAAGTCTATCTTTGGCATGAGGCAGGTATTGAGAAAGAGACAAGTTCATCTGATTCTTTTCTGGGATTCGGCTTTTATGCGAATTACTTACAATTATCTATTAAACAGTTATTTAAAAAAAATAAGAAAAGGAGTTCCTTATGAATCACATTACAAAATTTGCAGAGAGTTTTATGAAACTCTTCCAATTAGGTGGAGAAACCTTTATTAGCTGGATGACAAATATTGTACCTCTTGTCTTGATGCTATTGATTGCAATGAATACCCTTATCGCTTTCTTGGGAGAAGAGAAGGTCAATTCCTTGGCTAAGATTTCTGCCAAAAATCCTGTTAGCCGGTATATGATTTTACCTTTCATTTCAGCTTTTATGCTGGGAAATCCGATGGCAATCAGTATGGGACGTTTCTTACCAGAATATTATAAACCTAGTTTTGTAGCAGCTCAGATGCAGTTTTGCCATACTTCAAATGGTGTATTTCCACATATCAATCCTGGGGAATTATTTGTATGGATGGGAATTGCGACAGGAATTCAAACTTTAGGTTTAAGTCAAATGGACTTAGCCATTCGTTACATGCTTGTTGGGCTTGTCATGAACTTTGTAGGTGGTTGGGTAACCGATTTTACAACTGCTTATGTAGCAAAACAGCAAGGTGTTACCTTGAGTAAAACATTTGATTTATAGAAAGAGTGAAATTATGTCATATAAGAGTATAAAAGTTGTTAAAGGAAATGGCGGTTTCGGAGGACCTTTGGTCATTACACCTAGTGAAGCTAAGCATAAATTCATCTATATTACTGGCGGCGGAGAAAAGCCAGATATTGTAGATAAAATTGCTGATTTGACCGGTATGGAAGCTGTTAATGGGTTTAAAACTTCTATCCCAGATGAGGAAATTGCTTTAGCAATCGTGGATTGTGGCGGTACTCTTCGCTGTGGTATTTATCCTAAAAAGGGAATCCCTACAATAAATATTGTTGCTACAGGGAAAAGTGGGCCTCTAGCTCAATATATAACCGAGGAAATCTATGTGTCAGCAGTTGGCCTTAATCAAATTTCTGCTGCTAATGAAGACGAAAAAGCGACAACTGTGGTAACTGAAAAGCCAACTTACGATACTAGTAAAAAAATTACAGAGCAAAAAGCTGAAACAAGTATTGTAGCACGAATTGGGATGGGGGCTGGTAAGGTCGTTGCAACTTTCAACCAGGCTGCTCGTGAAGCCATCCAAACAATGCTCAATACAATAATTCCTTTCATGGCCTTTGTTTCCTTGCTGATTGGGGTTATTCAAGGATCTGGTGTTGGAAATTGGCTGGCAAAATTAATGGTTCCCCTAGCGGGGAACATCTGGGGACTCGTTTTAATTGGCTTTATCTGTTCCTTACCATTCCTATCTCCTTTGTTAGGTCCCGGAGCTGTTATTAGTCAGATTATTGGAACTTTAATTGGAGTCGAAATCGGAAAAGGGACTATTCCGCCCCAAATGGCTCTGCCAGCTTTATTTGCTATCAACACTCAAAACGGTTGTGATTTCATTCCTGTAGCACTCGGCCTATCTGAAGCCAAGGCTGAAACAGTTGAGGTTGGTGTCCCTTCGGTACTTTATTCACGCTTTCTCAATGGTGTTCCGCGGGTGCTAGTTGCTTGGATAGCTAGTATTGGTCTTTATCAGTAGACCTTTGATAGATGCCTGAAAACAGAGAACTATTATGTTAAACTTATCTATAAGCCTAAGTTTATGACAAATTAGAGAAAGTATGAATAGAAATCAGATGAAGAAAATTTTTGAAACTAAAGTAATTCAAGTAGGGTCTGAAGCTCAGAATATGATTCAAGATGCCAATATGCTCATTTTATTTGGAGAAGAAGCACCAGAAGATTTATCAGAGTATTGTTTTAAGATTGATAACAAAAATCTGCTAGGTTCAATACTAGAAGGTGGCAAGCTGGTGGTAGATAATCAGGAATATTCGATTAGTTCCGTAGGAAATGTAGTAGAAAAAAATTTAACTGGACTGGGACATATCACGATTTCTTTTGATGGTTCAAAAGAGGGGAGCCTTCCTGGTACACTCCATGTTGTAGCAGATCAAGCGGTAGTAATTGATAAAGATTCTACCATTCAGATTTTTGAAACTGCTTAACCATAATAAAATTTCAAATCAAGCAATTTAGAAAAATAAAAGTCTAAAAAATTGATTCAGAGCCTGGACCAAAAGTCCAGGCTTCTGGGTCTAAATTAGAAAAAATAGATGACGCAGTGGTTGATTGGCAAGTCAATCAAACTAGCCAGTCAGTGCAAGGGAATTTCCAGCAGATGCATCCACAAGGGGTGCCTGAACAGAAGGAAAAGACCAAAAAGGGATTTACCCAACTTCAGCTAATTTCTCAACAGACCTACACTCATTGGGTCAATTTATCCAAGAAGGAACTCGTATCATGTTTGAAACAGTTGTCCGTGTTGACAAACCACGTAAGAACGTGATTATCCCTACTTTGGAAGAAGATCTTGATGGACTTGGTTACCTTCAGGGAAAAGACGTTGACTTCGTTAACAAAAAAGCAACTGACGGTGTTCTTCTTGCCCACACTGACGGTGACGTACCAAACATGTACGTAACTCTTCCTGAGCAAGATGCCTTCACTCTTGGATACACTATCTACTTCTTCGAATTGGCTATCGCCCTTTCAGGTTACTTGAATGCCATCAACCCATTTGACCAACCAGGTGTTGAAGCTTACAAACGCAACATGTTTGCCCTTCTTGGAAAACCAGGATTTGAAGAATTGAGCAAAGAGCTTAACGCACGTCTATAATAAAAGAAAAGAGTGGCTTGTCCACTCTTTTTTACTCTCTTTATTCGTAGACATTGGACTCAGGCGAGACTTGTGATATAATATAGAAAGCAAAAAGGCAGACGCCTAGAGACTTTATAGGAGAAACTATGTCAAAAGATATCCGCGTACGCTACGCACCAAGTCCAACAGGACTACTACACATCGGAAATGCCCGTACAGCATTGTTTAACTACCTTTACGCACGCCATCATGGTGGAACTTTTATCATTCGTATCGAAGATACTGACCGTAAACGCCATGTCGAAGATGGGGAACGTTCACAGCTTGAAAATCTTCGCTGGTTGGGGATTGACTGGGATGAAAGTCCAGAAACTCATGAAAACTATCGCCAATCAGAGCGTTTGGAACTCTATCAAAAATACATCGACCAATTGCTAGCCGAAGGAAAAGCCTACAAATCTTACGTTACAGAAGAAGAGTTGGCAGCTGAGCGCGAACGCCAAGAAGCAGCTGGCGAAACACCACGTTACATCAATGAATATCTTGGCATGAGCGAAGAAGAAAAAGCAGCTTACGTCGCAGAACGTGAAGCAGCTGGTATCATCCCAACTGTTCGTTTGGCTGTTAACGAGTCTGGTATCTACAAATGGCATGATATGGTCAAAGGTGATATCGAGTTTGAAGGTGGCAACATCGGTGGTGACTGGGTTATCCAAAAGAAAGATGGTTACCCAACATACAATTTTGCCGTTGTGATCGATGACCACGATATGCAAATCTCTCACGTTATCCGCGGTGATGACCATATTGCTAATACTCCAAAACAACTCATGGTCTATGAAGCGCTTGGTTGGGAAGCACCAGAGTTTGGTCACATGACTTTGATCATCAACTCTGAAACGGGTAAAAAATTGTCTAAACGTGACACCAATACCCTTCAGTTTATAGAAGACTACCGTAAAAAAGGCTATTTGCCAGAAGCAGTCTTTAACTTTATCGCCCTTCTTGGTTGGAATCCAGGTGGCGAAGATGAAATTTTCTCTCGTGAGGAATTGATTAAACTCTTTGATGAAAATCGTCTCAGCAAGTCACCAGCTGCATTTGATCAGAAGAAACTAGACTGGATGAGCAACGACTACATCAAGAAAGCAGAACTTGCTACTATCTTTGAAATGGCTAAACCTTACTTAGAAGAAGCAGGGCGTTTGACTGACAAGTCTGAAAAAATGGTGGAACTATACAAACCACAAATGAAGTCAGTGGATGAAATCGTTCCATTGACAGATCTTTTCTTCTCAGATTTCCCAGAGTTGACAGACGCTGAGCGTGAGGTCATGGCAGGAGAAACCGTTCCGGTTGTTCTAGAAGCCTTCAAAGCGAAACTAGAAGCGATGACAGATGAGGAATTTGTGACAGAAAACATCTTCCCACAAATCAAAGCAGTCCAAAAAGAAACAGGTATTAAAGGGAAAAACCTCTTCATGCCGATTCGTATTGCTGTATCAGGTGAAATGCATGGACCAGAATTACCAGACACCATTTTCTTACTCGGACGTGAAAAGTCAATTCAGCATATCGATAATATGCTGAAAGAGATCTCCAAATAAAAAGGACTTCCGATGGATACATGGGAAAAGATGTATGAAGAAGCACGAACCTTATTCAATCCCCATGAAGTTTCTGACTTTGTTTATGCTAACCATGTTGTTGCTGCGGTAGAAGCAGAAGATGGTCAGATCTTCACAGGATTTTGTATGGAGGGCACTTGTGGCGTTTTTCATCTCTGTGCAGAACGAGCGGCTCTCTTCAATATATATCAATTTTCAGGACAGACCAAAGTTAAGAAAATCCTCGCCTTTCGAGACAAACCTCCCTACGGCGAAGGATCAGGTATGCCCTGTGGCGCTTGCAGAGAATTTCTCTTAGAATTGAATGCTAAAAATAAAGAAGCAGAGTTCATGATGAACTACGAAACAAGAAAAACAATTAAGGTTGCTGAATTAATCCCTTACTTGTGGGGAGAAGAACGTGCGACTAATTGGCAAGATAAATAGAAGGAGTCAGTTTAACTGGCTCTTTTCCCTAATCTTTTCAGAATTTCGGTAAAGAGGAAAAAAGTCCTTGACAAAGGTAAAAAAGTAGGT